>JBDTXD010000020.1:0-11516 GCA_040006375.1 Actinomycetota bacterium | reverse complement strand
GATCGAGATCAGCAGGGCGCCGGAGCTATGGTGGGACGTCGTGCCCGGCGTCGAACTCGTCGAACCGCTGCCGCATGCGAGCGGCATCTTCGAGCTCGCGGTAGGGGCCGACGATCAGCGGCTCCTGGACGTCGCCCGTCGCGCCGGCGAGGTGCGCGTCTTCGCGCCGGTACAGCCGACGCTCGCGGAACTCTTCCGGGAGGTCGTTCGGGCGTGAGTGCGCCGCTCGACCCGGAGATCGGTACCCGGCGTATGTGGCTGGTGGTAGCCAAGCGCGACTTCTGGGTCCGCCTGCGCGAGCGAGGGTTCGTCATCTCAACGGCCCTGACGCTGACGGTACTCACGGTGTTCGTGCTGCTCAAGGCCTATGGAGGGAGCGGCGCGGCACATTTCCACCTTGGGCTCGTAGGGGAGTCGCAGGCGGTCCCCGTTTCGGCGCTGCAGGCGCAAGCCGATGCGGCTGGGGTCACTCTCACCATCCAGCGCTATGCGGATGCGGCGTCCGCAACACGCGCGGTGTCGGCAGGGACGCAAGACGCCGCGTTGATCGAGGGAACGCGCCTGCTTGGCGACCACAGCGTGCCGTCGGAGCTCACCGGCGTCGTGGAGGCTGCGGCCGTGCAGCAGCGGATCTCGAGCAACCTGGACCCGGCGCTCACGCGAGAACAAGCCGATGCCATCCTGAACCCGGGGCCGGTCGCGGTCGCCACGATCGCCCCGTCAGATCCCAACCAGGACACGAACCGCGCGGTCGCTTTCATCGCCGTGCTCCTGCTGTACGGGCAGCTCTTCGGGTACGGGATCGCGGTCGCAACCGGGGTCATCGAGGAGAAGGCGTCCCGGGTGGTGGAGATCTTGCTCTCGGCGATCAAACCTCGCGAACTCCTTGCCGGCAAGGTCCTGGGCGTTGGCGCATTGGGGCTCCTGCAGCTGATCTTCATCTCCATCTATTCGGTGGTGCTCGCCTCGGCGACGGGCGCCATGCACCTGCCCGCGCACGCGATCGGCACCGTCGCCATCGTTGTGGGGTGGTTCGTCTTGGGGTTCGCGTTCTATGCGTCGATCTTCGCCGTGGCGGGTGCGCTGGTCGTGCGCATGGAGGAACTTCAGAACGCGATCGTGCCGATCAATCTGCTGATCCTGGCGTCCTTCTTCATCTCTATCGGTGCGGTGCAGTCACCCGACACGACCCTGGCGATCGCGGCCTCGCTCGTGCCGTTCTCCTCGGCGCTCGCGATGCCGGTTCGGATCGCGGTCGGTTCCGCGACGCCGGCGCAGATCGTCGCCGCGCTCGCCATCTCGATCGCGTCCGTGGCGGTCCTGGTCCCCTTGGCCGGGCGGCTCTATGCCAACGCGGTGCTCCGGACGGGCTCTCGTTCGAAGCTGCGTGACGTGTGGCGAGTCAGCCGATGAGTGCGACGTGGACAACCGAGAACCTTCGGCACGCCGTCCGGATGCTTCGGTATGGCGGACGTCCGGCAGAGACCGTGTACGACTCGATCGGTGAGGACTTCTTCCTTGCGCTCGCCCCCGGCTGGCTGAACCTCGGACTCTGGGAGGGCGACGGGAGCGACCCCACCGAAGCGGCCCAGGCTCCGCGTCGCCTCGTCGAGAAGATGGCGAAGGACCTGCCGAAGAACGGCGTCATCTTGGATGTGGGGAACGGCCTGGGTGTACAGGATCCGGTGATCGCGCAGGTCGCGCAGCCCCGAGCGCTGACCGCGCTCAACATCACGTTCTCGCAACTCCACGCGGGCAGGGCGTCGCTGGCCGAAGCGGGCGCCAGGGCGGTGAACGGCGACGCGTCGCGCATCCCGCTTCGCGACGCCTTCCTCGACGGTGTGATCAGTGTCGAGGCGGCGTTCCATTTCCCCTCGCGCGATCGGTTCTTCCGCGAGGCCCGCCGGGTGCTGAAGCCCGGCGGGGTGCTCACGATGTCGGATATCCCCACCAACCGCTATCCGCTCGGTCTCCGGGAAGGGCTCGCGGCACTTTCGCAACTGCGCGTATGGGGACTTGGGCGGCAGGCGGCGGTCACGCCGGGACAGATCGCGGCGTCGGCCGAGCGCGCCGGCTTCGGCGAGGTCGAAGTAGAGCTGGCGGGGGAGCGCGTCATCGGTCCCGCGCTTCGCTTCGTGCGCCTCCGCTTGGATCGCGCACATGCGGCGCACGAGATGGCCCGGTCATACGAACTCGCCGCGCGCATCATGGTTGCGCAGGTGGAGCTGCTCTGGGAGCGCCGCATCATCGACTACCTGTTCCTGCGCGCCACCAGATAGCCGCGACCGGGTCCGGCCCGCTACCCGAGCTCGCGGCGGAGCGCGGGGAGCGGAAGCTGGCCCAAGGACAGGAGCCGGTCGTGGAAATCCTTCAGCGAGAAGCCATCGCCCATGCGCGCCGTCGCCGCGGCCCGGGCCTTCTCGATCTCGATCATCCCGATCATGTAGCTGAGTGCCTGGGCTGGCATGGCGATGTAGCGATCGATCTCGATGTCGGCATCCGATGCGGACACGCCACCCTCCACGAGCTTGGCGACCGCTCGTTCGCGGGTCCACCCCAGCGCGTGGATGCCGGTGTCGGTGATGAGGCGGCCCGCGCGATGCGCCTGGGCCTCGAGCATCCCCATCCGTTCCCACTCATCCAGATATAGGCCCATCTCGTCAGCCAGGCGCTCGCTGTAGAGCCCCCACCCTTCGCAGAAGGCGCTGCCCGCCAGGAACCCGCCGAACCGGCGGATGTTGGGACGGTCGGTCATCTCCTGTTCGAGCGCGATCTGGAAGTGGTGGCCTGGATGGGACTCGTGATACGTCACGGCCGCGAGGCCATGCCGCTCCCGAGCGGGAAGGTCGTAGCCGTTCACGTAGTAGGCGCCGGGCCGGGAGCCGTCGGCGGTGGGGGGGTTGTAGAACGCGAACGCCATGTCGGCCTCACGGAACTCCTCGACGAGCTCGACCTCGCACCACGTGGAGGGCAGCGCCCCGAAGTACTCGGACGAAGCCTCCCAGCTCCGGCGAACCTGCGCTTGTGCTAACGCCTTGAGTTCCTCCTTGGAGTCGAACGTGTCGGCCCCGGACGCCAGGTGCGCTTCGGTGGCTTCGGCGGCCGAGGCGAATCCGAGTTTGCCGGCGATCTCTGCGCGTTCCTCCTGGATCGCGTCGAACCGTTCGTTGCCCAGGTCGTGGATCTCCTGCGGGTCCATGGGAAGCGAGGTCCAGGACAGCACCTCGGTCCCGTACATCGCGTCTCCTCCAGGGAGCGCACCCAGGCCGATGGTCTCGGTCGCTCGAGGGAGGTAGTCCTGCCGGAGGAAGGACAGGTACTCCTGACACGCGGGGGCGACGACGTCCGCGACCACGGCGCTGAGCCGTTCGCGGGCGGCGTCATCCTTCGCGGGCGCGACCACTGGGGATTCCTCGGGTGGCAACGCCAGGATCCGCTCCAGCTGGGCGACGGCCCGTTCGGCGATCACGCGAGGCGAGGTGACGGCCCGCTCGATCCCCTCCCTCGCGACCTCACGGGACGCGGCGAAGTAGGTCGGTAGCGCCCGCAGCCGCGTCTCCAGCCGGTCGAGGCGTTCAGGTGAGTCGGCCTGCTGCAATGACCCGATCTCCGCCAGCAGGTTCGCCGGTCCGAACCAGTGGCTGGCGGGGGCGAGCAGATCGGTCCGATGCTCCGTGGCCGCCAGGTATCGATGCGCCATCGCCTCGACGATGTCGACCGTGGTCCGCAGGACCTCGTCCAGCGCGGGCCGGTCCAGCGTCGCGACGTCGGCCAGGACGGCTCGCTGGAGTCTGTCGTTGGCGGCGCGCCCGTCCGGTCCGGGATCGGAAAGCTCATGGTCGTGTCGTTCGTCCCCGCTCATCGTGCCGAGCATGGGCTCGAGCGCGAGGAGGTCGTCCCAATACCGGTCTGCGATCTCTCTCGCACGCGTTGCCTGATCCATCCCGTTCCCTTCCATCAAAGGAGTCCCACCGACTCGCCGCCGTCGACCATGAGCGCGGTGCCGTTCACGAAGCCGGTCGACCCTGAACAGAGGAATGCCACGATACGGCCGAAATCGTCGGGATCGCCCATCCTGCCCGTCACGCCGAGTTCTTTCGAGCGCTCCGTGGCGTGCGAGCCCGGCGCGACGATATTCAGGGTCACGCCCGTCCCGGAAAGATCCTGCGCCGCCGTCTTCGCCCATGCCCACAGGCCCGTCCGAGCCACGTTCGAGTACGCCAGCGTCGGGATCGGCTGCTTGATGGACCACGACGTGACGAACACGATCCGTCCCCAGCCACTTCGTTGCATATGGGGGAGCGCGGCGCGAACCAGCCGGATCTGCGCCAGGAGGTTGGCGTTGACCGCGTCCAGGACGCCGGCATCTTCGACGTCGAGCGCACGGGCGCGCGGCGGGCCTCCACCGTTGCCGACGACGATGTCAAGTCGGCCGAACCGCTCGAGCGCCGCGGCGACGAGGTCTGCCGGCGCCTGCGGATCGGTGATGTCGGAGGCGACCGTGAGCGTCTCGCCGGGAAGTTCGGCGGCGGTTGCGGTCAGCTGCTCCTGGCCGCGGGCGGAGAGCACGACCTTGGCGCCCTCCTGCGAGAGCGCGAGCGCGCTGCCACGGCCCAGACCGCGTGAGGATGCGGTGACCAACGCAACCTTGCCCTCCAGATCCAGATCCATACACCCGAATCCTACGGGCTGGTTGCGACATAAGCGCCCCGGCTCCGGCGTGTCGGTTTCGCCACGGTAACCGCGGATGTTTGTCGGGGGCTGCGAGTAGGCTGGTCAAGTGCAGCTCACCCGCACCACACAGCGGTATTCCGCCTTCGCCGTAGCGGTCGCACTCCTCCTCACGGCCGTGATCGTCGCAGCCACCAGGGGCAGCGCGGAGCAGCCGGCGCCCGTCGGCGCGAGCAGCGCGCCGGCCCCTATCCCGATCCGCGCCGATCCTGTGATCGCCCCGTTCCAAGGACTCGGTGCGTGGGTGGACATCTACGACACCAGTTGGGCGCACCCCGGCGCGGCGGTGAAGGAGATGGCCGCGCATGACGTTCGGACGCTGTACCTGGAAACGTCCAACTACAACCGCAACGGACCGTTCGTGAACAAGGCCGGCGTCATCGCGTTCCTCGATGCGGCCAAGCGCGCGCACATCGACGTCATCGCCTGGTACCTCCCGGGGTTCCTGACGCCACCGGAGGACGTGCGGCGATCGATCGCGGCCATCAGGTTCCGGACGCCGTCGGGGAACCGGTTCACCGGGTTCGGGCTGGACATCGAATCGCCCGCGCTCTCGGACGCCCATCTTCGAACGCAGCGGCTCATCGCCGAATCGTCATCGATCCGCAGCCGTGCGGGGGAGTCCTACCCGCTCGCGGCGATCATCCCGCAGCCCCGCGGCATGGTGCACAACCCCACCTACTGGCCGGGGTTCCCGTATCAGAACCTTGCCGCCACCTATGACGTGATGATGCCGATGACCTATTTCTCCTGGCACACCCACGGCACGAACGGCGCCCACCAGATCGTCAGCCAGAACATCGACCTGATCCGGCAGAACGTCGGGAACGATCACGTCCCCATCCACGTCATCGGCGGTATCGCCCAGGAATCCACCCCGGAGGCCACGCTCGGCTTCGTTCGCGCTGTCCGGGAGAGCGGGATCATCGGTGCGAGCTTCTACACCCTGCCGGGGATCACGAAGGCGCAGTGGAAGCTCCTGGCCGGGATCCGGCCGAACCCGATCCAAGATCCCGTGATGCCGCTTCACCTCGGAGCGGTGGCGGTCGGCAACATCCCCGGTTCGGACACCTCCCATCCGAACGAGGTCGTCTACCACGTGGGCGGCAAGCCGGGGGATCGTGTGCTTTCCCTCAGCGGATATGACCTCGGAACGGGTGAGATCACGGTCTACGTGAACTGGGTCCTGGTGACCACGCTCGCGGCCGGACCGGCGGGAGCATGGGACTCGCCGGTGTCGATTCCCATCGCCGATGCGGCCTTGAACGACGCCGCACCGAACACGATCGAGATAGTCGCTCCGACGGGCGCCACCTGGGGTGTTCGGGACGTCTCGCTCGACAAGCCGTAGGCCTTGACCGAGGTTTGCCCCGACCATGCGGCGGGACTAGGCTCTGCTCCTGTTCGGTCCCAGTCGCCCGTAAACCCCCGCCAGTCAGGAGAGCTCGATGCGTCAGATCAATCGGTTCGTCGCGATGCTGCTGTTCGTATTCGTTGCGGTCGCCTGCACGAAGACGATCGACAGCACTAGCCTGGAGTCCTCGATCAAGACGCAGCTGGCAACCAAGGGCATCCCCGGAGCGACCGTCTCCTGCCCCGACGACATCAAAGCCGAGAAGGGCGGAACGTTCACCTGCAAGGCCTCCGCACAAGGGCAAACGGTTACCCTGCAGATCACGCAGACCGACGATGCAGGTCACGTCACGTTCAAGGTCGCCAGCTAGGGGGTTCGGTTGCTGCTCGAGGGCAAGAAGCTGCTCATCACCGGCGTACTGACGCAGCATTCCATCGCGTTCTCGGCCGCGCAGGCGGTGCAGGAACTCGGCGCCGAGATCGTGCTGACGAACTTCGGGCGCGCGGTGACCATCACCGAGAAGGTGGCCAAGCGACTGCCCGATCCTCCCGATGTCCTGGAGATGGATATCAACGATATCGGCCAGATCGACGCAGTCCGCGAGGAACTCGAGCGCCGGTGGGGCCGGCTGGACGGATTCCTTCACGCCATCGCGTTCGCCCCGCCGGACGCGCTCGGCGGCAACTTCATGCAAACGCCCTGGGAGAGCGTCGCCACCGCCTTCCAAACCAGCGCCTTCAGCCTCAAGTCCCTTGCCGCCGGGATGTTGCCCATCATGGAGGACCAGGGCGGTTCGATCGCCTCGCTCGACTTCGACGCGCAGGTGGCCTGGCCCATCTACGACTGGATGGGCGTTGCAAAGGCGGGCTTGGAGGCCGTCACCCGTTACCTCGCGCGGGATCTCGGGCCAAAGGGCGTACGGGTGAACACGGTGAGTGCCGGTCCGCTCAAGACCATGGCGGGCAAGAGCATCCCCGGATTCGACGCCATCACCGATGTGTGGGCGCGGCGGGCGCCGCTCGGATGGGATGTCGCAGACCCATCCCCCGTGGGAGGGGCCATCGCGTTCCTCATGTCCGATCTTTCGGCGGGGATCACCGGCGAACTCATCCACGTTGATGGAGGGTTCCATGCGATGGGACTGGAACCGTCCTGATAGCCGCGTGAGCGGACGCCTCAGCGCATGTCGACGCCGAGTTCGGATGCCACCTGCCGTTGAGCTCGCGAGATCACGCGGAATGCCTCCTTCAGGCCGATGCGGACCATCGTCCCGAGCGATGCCGGATCGATGAAGTCGTCCGGCGCTAGCCCGCCGCGAACCTGACCGACCTGGTGCCGGAGCCGCACGTCCCACAGGAACCCGAAGGCATCGACCAGCTCCGTGGCGATGGATCCGTCCAGGGTCCCTGCCGCAGCCGCCGCGCGGAGTTTGGCCACGGTGGAGGTGTCGGACACGCCCGCGATGATCGCCGTGGCACGCGCGAGGTTGCAGACCAGACCGATGCCGTCGCGCTTGATGTCCAAGCGGCCTGTATGTTCGCCGCGGGATCCGAGCACCAGATCGCGGAAGAACCCCGTCGGCGGTTTCCGATCGAGCGCGCGATGGGCCAGGTGTCGCAGGAGATCAGGTGCGCCCGCCGCCTCGCGGATCACCGCGTGCAATGACGGCTCTGCCTCCAAGGGACCCGCGATCTGCCGGAAGTCACAGGCGATCGAGCTCAGGATGGTGCCGTCGACACCGGGTTCGCGCATCCACCGGCGGAACGCATCGGTCCAGCCGTCGAGGGAACGCCGAAGGAGCCGGTGGTTCGCCATGATGTCGTCACCGCACCGCGGTACCCCAGCCGCTTCCAGGCCAGCCGTTACGAACTCCGCGAGATCGGCGAAGTACGGATCGAGGTCATCCTCCGATCCCCCCTGTGGGTCGAAGGCCAACGCGTGATCCTGGTCCGTATGCAGTGCCTGCTCCTGGCGCCCCTGGCCCCCCAGCGCGAGCCAGGCCCAGGGCGCCGGCGCGTCGCCGAGCTGCGCGATGCCCAGGTGCAGGAGTTGCCGCGTCGCGGCATCTGTCGTGAGTGCCACCACGCGGCCCACGTCGACCGGATCCGCGCTTGCCTCGACCATGGCGCAGACGACATCGGGGAGTTCTCGAGCCGCCGACGCAACGCCGGCGGCATCACCAGCACGTTCGATCGACCGCTTCACCGCGATCGGGGTGTAACGGCCCAGATCCAGCAGGTCGATGTCCGTGACGACGCCGATCACGCCGCTGAGCGCATCGGTGACGGGGAAGCGGTGGACGCCGTAGGCGAACATCGCGAGCAGTGCCTCACTCGCGAGGGTCGTGGACGGCAGCGTCTTCGCGGGGACGGTGGATACGGCAGCGACCAGGGTATCGGCCGCCGCCCCGCTCGCGATCACCCGCGAACGCAGGTCCCGATCCGTGAGGATCCCGATGGCATCTCCCCGTACCAGCAAGCTCGAGATGCGCTCTCGCGTCATGAGCTTCGCCGCCTCCGTCACCGTCATGTCCGCCTCCGCCCACACCACCGGGCGGCGGATCAGCTCACCGATGGGCCGGTAGCGGCGGTCCGGCGGCTCCTCATTCCGGCCGTCGGACGCGGCACGGATACGGCGGCGTATGGAACCGAGGACGAACGAAGGCTCCGCGGTGGTCCCACGCAGTGCGGCTGCGTCCTGCGGTGCGATCAAGTAGCACAGGGTGTCCTCTTGGGCGCGAAGCGAGAGGGTCGGCCCCTCGCAGGCAAGGAGCGAGAACTGTCCGAAGACTTCTCCCTCGCTCAGGAGATCCAGGACGTCGCCTCCGTCGACCAGCTCGACGGCGCCCTTCCGGATCACGTACAGCGCATGGGCGGGATCCCCCTCCTGGGAGAGGGTTCTCGCTCCGGCGGCGAAGTGTTCGACCTGGACGTTCGCCGCGATCGCGCTCACTCGCTCGGGCTCCAACCCGTTGAAAGGCGGGTAACGCGAGAGGAACCCGGCGATGTCCATGACGGGAGTATCGCGCCTGTCGCGCGCGCCCGTGCTCGGCTGTGGCTAGAGAGCGGCGGGGAGAGAAAGCTTCACGGTCAGGCCGCCACCCGTCGTGGGTTCGATCCACATCTGCCCGCCCTGCGCGCGAACCAACGTCCGCGCGAGCGCCAGCCCGAGCCCGGCTCCGCCAGTATCGCGGGTCCGGGAGGGGTCGGCGCGGAAGAAGCGGTCGAATGCGCGTGAGACGTGCTCAACACCGATCCCGGGGCCGTGATCAACGACGGACACGGTCACGCGGTCCTCCATCGTCGCCCACGACATCGCCGCCGCGCCACCTCCGTGTACCGCGACGTTCTCGAGCACCGCGTCCAGTGCAGCTTCCAACGCCTTCGGATCCCCGAGCGTTATCGCCGATCCCTCGGGCACCGTGAGAAGGGTTGCCGAGGTCCGCGCGCTCCGCAGCGCCGCCGACCGGCAGACCGCCGCGACGTCCAGAGGGACGCGTTCCGATGTGGCCACCGCTCCCTCCGTTCGAGCCAGTAACAGCAAACGCTGGGTGAGGTCCGTGAGGTAGTCGACCTCGGCCAAGACGTCGGCACCTAGATGCGGATCCTTCTCGGCCAAGACCTCGAGGCCCGATCTGATGAATGTGAGGGGTGTCCGGAATTCGTGTGAGGCGTCCGCGGCGAATCCGGCCTGCGCTTCATACGCGCGTTCGACCGGTCGCACCGCCCTGCCCGCGAGCAACCACCCGGCGCCCAGGCTTGCGATCACCGCGAGCGACCCGCCGATGATCAGCAAGAGACGCACGCGATGGAGCAGTTCCTCTTCGGCCACGGTGGAACGTCCGACGACAACCCATGCCACGATCCGACCCTCGAACAGCGCGGGAAGCGTCACCACCCTGACCGGCTCCATCGCCGCGCGCGCGTCGGTCACGGTAGTGGGGTAGCGGCGAAGCCACGGTGGTGGCGCTTCAGCCGGTTCGCCGACGAAGGTGCCCGCATTATCGAATACCGCGATCTGGGTGCCCGCCGCCGAGGGGACGTCGGAATCCGGCGGGGGTGCCGCTCGTCCGCTCTCTTCGAGGCGATGGACCTGGCCGCGCGCCGCGGCCAGCAGTTCCGAGGTTGCGCTGGCATCGAGGTTCCTGGCCAGGAGGAACTGCACGATGAAGCCGAGGAGCACCAGGATCACCGCCAGCACGCTGGCGTGGGAGAGCGCGAGCCGGAAACGGAGTGAGCGGAACATCAGCGCCCGATGGCGTACCCCACGCCGCGAACCGTCTGGATGATGTTGCCGCCGCTGCCGAGCTTGCGACGCAGGTAGTGGACGTAGAGATCGACCACCTTCGTGTGCGCATCGAACGTGAAGTCCCACACCTCTTCCTTGAGTTCGATGCGACTCACGACCCGGCCGCTGTTCGCCAGGAGGCATCGCAGGAGGTCGAATTCCTTGGCGGTGAGATCGACCTCGCGTCCTGCCACAGTGACGCGGCGTGCACGATCGTCCAGGGATACCCCTTCGAAGGCCAGGAGAGTGGGCTCGGTTCGCGGTCCCGAGCGACGCGCGAGCGCGTCGATCCGCGCGACCAGCTCGACGAACGCGAACGGCTTGACCAGATAGTCATCCGCGCCCGCGCGCAGGCCGCGAACCCGGTCCTCGACGGTGTCGCGCGCTGTGAGCATCAAGACGGGAACGGAGATCCCGCGCCCTCGAAGCTCGGAGGTCAGCGTCATCCCGTCCATCCCCGGCAGCATCACATCGACGACGACGAGGTCGACCTCACCGGAACTTGCCCGTTCCAGCCCGCCCGGCCCATCGTCCCTGGTCTCGGCCTCGTGACCCTCGCGCTGAAGACGCGTCGCCAGGAGCTCGGCCAGGCGCCGGTCGTCCTCGATGAGCAGGATCCGCATACGCCTATCGTCTCAGGCCACTCCCGGGCGGCGGCGGTTCTAACCATTTCCCAACCGATGCGAAACCCTCTTCCAACTACCCGCCCGGCATGCTTCGTATATGCGAACGAAGCCCGCCCCGCCGACGCGGCCCGACATGGATGCCGCTGCCCCCGCAACCCCCGCCCGTTCCGCGCGCGCGGCCGCGGGGACTGAGCTCAGCCCAGTGTCCTCGTGGATCGCGATGCCGTGGTCGGTCAGGGTCCTTCGGGCGTTCCTTGGCATCACGTTCGTGTTCGCCGGCGCGCAGAAGCTGCTGGACGGGAGGTACCTCCATGTCGGGAGTCCGGATTTCATCGGCACCCAGCTGTCGGGGTTCGCGCATGGCACGCCTGTCAGTGCCATCATGGCCCTGCTTGAGAAGGCGCCGGTAACGGTCGGGGTGGCCGTCGCCCTTACCGAGATCGCTGTTGGGATCGCCACGCTCCTGGGCATCGGGATGCTGACGGTGGCGGCGGTCGGCTTCGTCATCAACTTCACGC
>JBDTXD010000019.1:0-11773 GCA_040006375.1 Actinomycetota bacterium | reverse complement strand
GAGGGGAACGCCGGGCACATGATCTTGAGGCCGCCCGCGTATGCGAACCACGGCTCGGGATTGATCGAGTGGAAGCTCGACGCCCGCACCCCGCCCCCGCTTGGTCCGCGGAGTACCACGGGAAGCGGCACGCCGGACCGGTAGTGGTATCGCGACAGCACGGTGGTGATCTCGTCGAATCCGCTCGACATGAAGTCGGCGTACTGGAACTCGGCGACCGGTCGGAGCCCTTCCATCGCCGAGCCCACCGCCATCCCCACGATCGTCTCTTCGGCGATCGGTGTGTCCATGACGCGATCGGCCCCGAAGCGGTCGATGAACCCCTCGGTGACCTTGAAGGCCCCGCCGTACCCCCCGATGTCCTCGCCCAGCATGTACACGCGTTCATCCCGCTCCATCTCTTCCCAGAGCGCCTCCGCGATGGCGATCAGGTACGTCGCCTGGCCATCCTCACCGCGCTTCCCGCGTGGTTCCGCGCCGTGCCCGGCGGCGGCGACCTCGAGCTTCGGGTCGGCCGTCATCCCGCCTGCGTCCCGCCGCCACGGCCCGGTTCGCGCGCCCAGTATCCATCGTCCGTCCAGTTGCCGAGGAACGCGTCTGCCGGCTCGGGGAAGGGCGATGCCAGCGCGAACGCGTGCGCAGCCTCGAAGTCCGCGGTGTTGCGTTCGGCTATGGCATCGATGTCGTCTTTCGTCACTACGCTCCAGGACAGGAGCTTCTCCTGGAAGTTCTTGATCGGATCGTGCAACGCCATGTACTCCTCGAGGAGTTCGGGAGCCATGTACGTGGCCGGGTCGTGGCCGGCGTGGCCGCGCCAGCGCAGGCTCACCGACTCGATCAGCGTCGGGCCGCCGCCGCCCCGCGCCCGCTCGAGCGCCGCGCGGACCGCATCGAACACCTCGAGCACCTCCCCGCCGTCGACCCGCACGCCGGGCATGGCGTACGCGCTCGCGCGCTCGGCGATGGTTGCGGTGTGGAACTCGATCGGGTTCGGGGCGGAGTACGCGAACTGGTTGTTGTTCACGACCCACACGACGGGGAGCTGGAACACCGACGACATGTTGAGGGCCTCGTGCCAGCGGCCGTTCGACGTCGATCCGTCGCCGCAGATCGCCAGCGCCACCCGGTCATCTCCCGCGCGCTTGTACGCAAGGGCGGCGCCACACGCGACCGGGTACGCGATGGGCAGGTGTGACATAACCGCATACGTCCGGTTCCCGTACCAATCGCCGATATGGCTGTTGCCGTCGCGTCCTCGTAGGTATCCGTCGATGCGGCCCCAGTACTGGGCCATAACGCGGTTCAGATCCAACCCCTTGGTGAGTTGCGCGGAGAGATCACGGTGGGTCGGGAACAGCGAGTCATCGCTGCGAAGGCCCCACGCCGCCCCCACGTGGGTGCCCTCCTGACCGCGGCCCGAGTAGAAGGCACCGGGGAGCCGTCCCTGCCGATAGAGCGCCTCCATGCGCTCGTCGAAGTACCGGCAGAGCATCAACGTGCCGAGCATGGCGCGGAGCCGCTCATCGGGCAGCGGCCGCTCGTTCGCGGTCGCTGCAGTGTCGAGATCCGTGGCCACGAGTGCTCCTATGCCGTGTTGAGTGGTTTGCCGGCCAGGGCGAGCATCGCCTCGCCGACCGCTTCGGAAAGGGAAGGGTGCGGGTGGATCATCGGCGCGACCTCCGCGGGGGAGGCCTCCCACGAGGTGATCAGCATCCCCTCGGCGATGAGGTCTGTGACATGCGGGCCGATCATGTGGATGCCGAGCACGGGGCCGCCATCGTTCTGCGCGACCACTTTCACGAAGCCCGACCCGCCGACGATGTTCGCCTTGCCGATGGCGCGGAGATCGAGTTTCTCCGTCACGATGTCGTGCCCGCGCTCGAGCGCCTGTGCCTCCGTCAAGCCGACGCTGGCCATCTCGGGTGAACAGTAGGTGACCTTGGGAATGTTCACATAGTCGATGGCGGGGACCGGTTCCCCCGCGATGCGTTCAGCCACCGCGATCCCCTCGGTGAAGCTGACGTGCGCCAGCTGGAGCGGGGTCGCAGCGACGTCACCCACCGCCCATACGTGGGGGGTCGTCGTTCGCAGTTGCTCGTCCACGTTCACGAACCCTCGCTCATGCGTCGATACACCGGCTGCCTCCAGGTCCAGGCCGTCCGTGACTGGCCCCCGCCCGATAGCGACGAGGCAGATGTCGGCGGTCACCGTCTTCTCGGTGCCGCCGCTGTCATACGTCACCTCGACCGCCGCGGCCGACTCCTTGATGCTTTTCACAGAAGCGCCTGCAGCAGAAGCGATCCCGCGCTTCCTGAATGCCTTGGCGATCTCCTTGGAGACCTCCTCGTCCTCGAGGGGCGCCAGCCCTGGGAGGGCTTCAACCACCGTGACCTCGGCGCCGAGCGAGCGGTAGATCGAGGCGAACTCCAGTCCCACCGCCCCCGCGCCGATCACCACCGCAGACGTGGGGATGCGGTTGAACCACAGCGCCTGGTCGGAGGTGATCACCCGTTCGGTGACCTCGACCCCGGGAAGCAGGCGCGGGCGGGACCCCGTCGCGATCACCACGTCGGTTGCGGGGTACGTTACGCCGTTGACCTCGACAGCAGGACCGGCCAGGAGCTTCGCGCTCCCCGCGATCACGTCGATGCCTCGCAGGGAGACCAATCCGGTCAGACCGCCAACCAGCTTGTCCACGATCTTCTGTTCGAACGCCTTCACCGCAGACCAGTCGGGTTCGCCGGAGGCCTTGATGCCCCACTCGTCGGAGCGAGCCACCGTGTCCATGACCGCCGCTGATTGCAGGAGCGCTTTGGTGGGGATACATCCGCGGAGTAGGCACGTACCTCCCAGGCGGTCGTCTCGCTCGATCAGGGCGACGCGTTTCCCGAGTTGCGCGGCCCGCAGGGCGGCGGCATACCCGCCGGTCCCTGAGCCGATCACCGCTACGTCGTAGCCCTCACCCATTCCGGAGCACAAGTCTACTCACGTTCTCCAGAACGTCTGCGCACGTGCGTGGGCGCTGCGCGTACATTGCCACCATGGACGAAGTCCCGTCGTCGCGCGACCTGCGGCACACGCCGCTCGAGGCCGAACACCAGCGCCTGGGCGCAAAACTCGGGCCGTTCGCGGGGTGGAACATGCCCATCGAATACGCCGGGGCGCTCGCGGAGCACAACGCCGTGCGTGAACGTGTCGGTCTGTTCGACCTGACGCACCTGGGGAAGGTCGAGGTTACGGGCGCCGGGGCGGTCGGCCTCCTCCAGCACTTGGTGACGAACGACCTGCGAAAGGCGGCGGTAGGCGAAGCCCTCTACAACCTCGTGCTGAACGACGGGGGCGGCGTGATCGAGGACCTCATCGTCTATCGGTTGGCGCCGGAACGATTCTTCGTGGTCCCGAACGCCTCGAACGCTCCCCGGGTCCTGCGGATGCTCGAAGAAGAGACGGCCGCAGAGCCCGTGCACCTGGTCTACCACCAGGATTGGTGCTTCCTCGCGGTTCAGGGTCCCGATTCGGTGCACGTGGCCACCACGTTGTTCCCGGAGGCTGCGGAGCTCGGGTTCATGCAGTGCCTGGAGACCTCTTACCGCCGGCGGCCAGTCATCGTGACACGGTCCGGCTACACCGGGGAGATCGGCTTCGAGTTCTTCACCTATGAGGATGTCGCCCTCGCCTTGTGGGCGGACCTGACCGAGGCCATGGCGCCGTTCGGTGGGATGAGCTGCGGTTTGGCGGCGCGCGATGTCTTGCGGCTAGAGATGGGCTATCCCCTGTACGGGCAGGACCTGTTCGAATCGGGGACGGCGCTGGAAGCGGGACTGGGGTGGGCGGTGTCGTTCGAGAAGGGCGACTTCAGGGGACGAGAAGCCCTACTGGAACAGAAGGCGACCGGCCTGCCGAGTCGCCTGCGCGGACTCCGGATGGGGGAGCGACGACACATCCCGCGAGCTCACTATCCGGTGTTCTCCTCGGATCGGGTCATCGGCGAGGTCACGAGCGGCACGTTCTCCCCACTCCTGCAGACGGGTATCGGACTGGCATACCTCTGGCCTCCGGACGTCGCTGCGGTCGGCGACACGGTGGAGGTCGACATCCGCGGGCGGAAAGGGGAGGCGACGGTGGTTGATCCGCCGTTCGTGGAGCGCAGTCCCCGCTGACGCTCCGCTTTCAGGAGGGGATCGGGTACCGACCGGTCGCTGCGGCCACCATCTGTGGCACGGTCGTACCGCCGAAAGCCGTGTGCCGCACCAGCCGGTGGAGCTGGGATCCGGCGCCCGCCGAAGCTCGGAGCACCGCGACCACGACGTAGAGCCCAGATCCGGGGATCCCCACCTCTCGCGCAGGACCGAATCCTGGCGCGGCGACGAAGGATGCCCATCGGGTCGGTTCGCCCGCCCCGACTCCCGCGCATCTGCCCTCCGCTCTGGCGACGTAGTCCCCCGGCGAGACCCCCCGGCTCCCGTCGAACCCCGGCCGGTGGTTCGCGAAGATCTGCCGGTGGATCGCCCGACAATCGTCGCCGCCGGTGAGCCGCTGCAACAGCGGCCCGGTGGCGGCCAGGTAGTAGTAGTCGGATGGCACGCCCACCTTCGTTGCATCGACCCAGGTCGCGGACATGCCTTCGACCGATCCGTCCATCCGATCCCACGCGTGCGGGCGAGGCGAGGCGAAGAATCCTCCTCGGACGCCATCGGCGGTTGGCGCCGGAACAGTCTGCCAGGCACGCGGTACCAGTGCGGACACGCGCCCGCTCACCACTGCCGTATAGGGGGACGGAGCGGTTCGAGGGGCGGTGAGCGCTCCGGGAGGGGGCGCGGAGGCTCCAACCGGCGTGCAAGCGACCCCGATGAACGCGACGATGACCCCCGCCGTGATGATGCGCATCTGTCGTCGAGGATAGCCCTGGTCAGGGCCGGGCGCACCCGGCACCGTTCAGGCAGCGTCGACCGGCGGAACGGAGAGGTGACTGCCGACGCTGTTCGGGATGCAGAAGGAGACCCGCGTCCCTCCGCCCGGGATGGGGTCGGTCCACAGGATCCCGCCGTGTTCAAGGATCAGCTGGCGGGCCAGGTGGAGCCCGACCCCCACGCCGGCCTTCTCCTTGCGGAGCGTTGCCTCACCGGTGGAGAAGGGCTGATCGAACGATCGGGTCGCGATATCGCGATCCATCCCGTCGCCCCGGTCGATCACCTGCACCATCGCGCCCTCCTCGAGGTTGCGGGCGTGGAGTTCGACCGGGCGATCCGCGGGCGAGTATCGGCATGCGTTGTCGAGGAGCTCACGCACCACCGCCCCGATCCGAGCCCCGTCGGCGACCGCCTCCAGCGACGCGGGGATCTGCGCGTCGATCTTGATGTCCGGGTATTGCCGCGAGACATCGTCCACCGCGTGGCGCGCGAGTGGCGCGAGGTCGGTCCGTTGGAGGTTCAACGAGAACGTGCCTCGCTCAAGTTCCGCGATGGTGATGATCTCATCGACCATCGTCATCAGCTTGTCGAGCGAGGCTTGCAACTGGACGAGGAACTCGTCGCGCTCTTCCGCCGGAACGGTGGGGTTGCGAAGCACGTAGGCGATCCCCTTCGCGACGGTCACCGGCGTTCGAAGCTCGTGGGAGATGTTCGCAAGGAAGTCAGCCTTGGCGGCCGTGCCCTGCTCCATCTGTTCGCGGATCTGCGTCACCTCGGCCTCGAGGTTTCGGCTCCTTCGTAGGAGTTGGCCGAGCTCTCCGCCGACGGTGGTGGCGATGCTGTTGGAGAGCGAGTGCCCGCCGTCGATCACCGCTCGGATCGCGTGGATCGCCGCCTCCGTTCCATCGACTTTGGCGACCAGTCCCTCGACGCCGGTGGCGAGGATCTCTGCGATCTTGTCCAAGTCCTGCAGGTCGGTCCAGCCGACGACGCTCGACGTTCGCGAGGAGGCACGCAGTCGCTTCACCAATTCCGCCCCGCCCAGACCCTCGAGGGTGAACTCCGTGACGACGACGGCCGGCTGGGTGCGCGCAGCGAGTTCGACCAGCCTGAACGGGTCCGTGGTGACTTCAACGGCCAGGTCGGGCGCCTTGCGGAGCAGTTCGTACTGCAGCTGGGCCAGACCCTCGGCTGAATCGCAGAGGAGGACGGAGGTAGACATGTCTGCTGTGGGTATCGGCGCCCGGGGGATGAGGTTGAGCCTGGGGCTAGTGGACGACGCCCGTTCGGATGGCGATGGCCACGGCCTGGGCTCGGTCGTTCGCACCCAGCTTCTCGAAGATCCGCTCCAGGTGGGTTTTCACGGTGTGGGGCGAGATGCCCAGCTCGCTCGCGACCTGCTTGGTCGTGGACCCATTGGCAACCTTCTGGAGGATCTCCCGCTCGCGTTTGGACAAGGGGGTCGTTTCCGAACCCGACGCCGTCGTGCCGTTGGCATCGGCGAGCCTGACCTCCTCGATGAAGGTCTTCGTGAGCTGCGGGTGGATGACGGCGTTGCCCTCCACCGCATTGCGCGCCGCATCCACCAAGGCATCGGAGGAAGCGTCTTTGAGCAGGTAGCCGCTGACGCCGGCCTTGATCGCATCGCTGATGGCCCCGCGCGATTCGTCGACCGTGATGAGGATGATCTTCGTGTCCGGCGCTGCTTGCCGGATCCGGCGGGTGGCCTCGATCCCGTCCATGCCGGGCATCCGCACGTCCATGAAGACGACGTCCGGAGACAGCTCGCGAGCGCGGTCGACGGCCTCCTCGCCGCTGGAGGCCTCGCCCACGACGACCACCACGTTCTCGGAGAGCTCCAATGCGGTGCGCAATCCCTCCCGGGTTACCGGGTGGTCATCGACGATGAGTGCGCGGATAGGGGGCATAGGTCCTTTGTCGTTCGATCCTTATCGTCCTGAGGCAGTAGTCTGGATACCGTAAGGATAGGACGAACTAAGGATAGGACGAACTCACCAGGAAGGCCGGTATGAGCGAGCAAGAATCCGCGATCGAGACGAATGACGAAACCCCTGCCGCCGCATCGGCCGATGCCGGATCGCTGCACGACCAGGTGGTCACGGCGCTGAAGCAGGTATACGACCCGGAGCTCGGCATAAATGTCGTCGATCTCGGCCTCGTGTACAGCGTCGAGGTGTCCGAGTCCGGTGATGTCGATGTGACGTACACGCTGACCACGATGGGGTGCCCGATCGGCCCCATGATCGAGGATCAGATGCGCTCGTTCGTGCAGGCGGTCGAAGGCGTCGGCGAGGTCCGGCCCGAGATGGTGCTCCGGCCGCCATGGAGCCCCGAGATGATGTCCGAAGAGGCTAAGGCGTCGCTCGGCGTCTTCTGAGCGCTGTTGCAACGACCGCCATTGACGTTGCAGGTGCAAATCCGTTACAACTGCGGCCTGACACGCAAGGAGTGGGGATGATCCGCACGCGGTGCCGTGGGTTGGTGGGGGCGATGATCCCCTCGCGCCTCTGCTGTATGCCCGTCGCCCGCTGAGGCCACTCCGCCCCGCGCACACTCCACTCCAAGCGTTCCTGCGCAGAGCCCGGCCACGCGCGAGCGGCAGTTCGTTGGTTCACCGGGCCTGGCCCGGACCAGAAGGATCCGAGGAAGGAGCACCACATGAGCGGGTACGCCAACCCAGACGTGCTGGTCGACACCGACTGGCTCGAGGACCACGCAGGTGATGGGAACGTTCGAATCATCGAGGTGGACGAGGACACCACCGCCTACGACAAGGGGCACATCTCCGGCGCCGTGCGATGGAACTGGACCACAGATCTGCACACCGCAGTAGGACGGGACTTCCAGGATCAATCGGGCTTCAGCCGGCTGCTCTCAGACGCCGGCGTGGGTGCCGAGACGACCGTCGTCCTCTACGGCGGCAACAACAATTGGTTCGCGGCCTACGCGTACTGGCTGCTCAAGCTCCGTGGGTTCGGGAACGTCAAACTTCTGAACGGCGGCCGGAAGAAGTGGGAACTGGAGAGCCGCGAGCTGGTGCAAGAGGTGCCGGCATACCCGCCCACCGGCTACACCATCACGGGGGCCGAGCGACCCACCATCCGCGCGATGCGCGACGAAGTCATCTCCAAGGTGGGTGGCTCCACAGGGTTCGTCGACGTTCGTTCGCCGGAGGAGTACCGGGGGGAGAAGCTCGCCCCGGATCACCTGCCGCAGGAGCAGTCGCAGGTACCCGGACACATCGCCGGGGCCGCCAACATCCCGTGGGTGCAGGCAGCCAACGACGACGGGACGTTCAAGTCGGCCGACGAGCTGAAGGCGCTCTACGCGGAGCGGGGGATCACCGGCGACAAGGAGATCATCGCGTACTGCCGGATCGGCGAGCGTTCGAGCCACACGTGGTTCGCGCTCCAGGAACTGCTCGGCTACGGCAACGTCAAGAACTACGACGGGTCGTGGACGGAGTACGGCAGCCTGGTAGGCGCGCCCGTGGAGATGGGCTGAGCACCGGACACACGACGCAGGGGGTGTATGGATCTCCCGCGATCTGGGAGGTCTGGCACGTCGGGTAGGGGCAGCGGGCAGCTCCCGTCCCGACGCTGAGGCCCGGGCCGAAAGGCCCGGGCCTCTTCGTGCGGGGACGCCGGGTTAGTTCAGCCCCCGACTGTCCTGCTTGAGCGCCGTGTCGACGCCGACCGATGCGGCGATCACCAGCTGCCGGAGGGGGTCGGTGAGCTGCCGGTGAAGGTGGATCACGTAGTTGTCGGCCGTGGTGAAGACCGTCCGTGCGATCCCCTCGAACGTCTTCGTGATCCGAGCGAGCTCCTCGCCGGCAGGATCCTTGATATTGAAGTTCCACGCCCGCCAGTTCTCCGCGTTGATCGAGCCGAGCGAGGTTCCCCCCGCCTCCAGGCCGAAATGGATCTTCCCGATCATGTTCTCCTGGACGATGCGCCCGATCTCGGCGCCGGCCGCATCGCTCACGACCATCGTCGACTTGAAGACCTTCGCGGGACGCGTCATCGAGAGCATCACGGCCCCTGACGCGTCGACGATCTCGTAACGGTGGGTAAGGTATTGGTCGAACTTGGTCAGCGCCCGGATGACCTTCTTCGCCGTCGACTGACCGACCTCCCGGATCGCGCCGAGCCTCGTGCCCTCTCGATCCATGACCTCGTATTCGTTCGTGAGCTCGATGATCTTCGTCTTCTGATTCACCACCAGGATGGGTTCGGTCAGGAGGGTGCCGCCGCCGGGGAAGGCCGCGTCCCCGACCCCAGCCTTCTCGTTCACCTGACGCTGGACCTTCTCTCGGGCCAGACGTTCCCGCTCTTCCTCGCTCATGGGTTCCTCTCCTCCGGGGGGTTCCGATGCTACTGCGAGGCTCCTTCGCCGTAATCCGACCTCTGCGGTAGACTTTGATCGTGCGTACGGGGGCGACCGTTCGCGAGAGGACTCGGGAAGGACATGGCCGTGGCCGTTAGCCAGGAAGAACACCTTCAGGAACTCAGCAAGGGATACCGCTTCGACTGGAAGGACTCCGATCACTCGGTGTTCACGCCGAAGCGAGGGCTGTCCGAGGATGTCGTCCGGGAGATCTCCGCCCGAAAGGACGAGCCTGCGTGGATGCTCAAGACCCGGCTGAAGGCGCTGAAGTACTTCGAGATGCGCCCGATGCCCTGGTGGGGCGCGGACCTGTCCGGGATCGACTTCGAGAACATCTTCTACTTCATCCGCTCCACGGAGAAGCAGGCCACCGACTGGGAGGATCTGCCGGATGACATCAAGGGCACCTGGGACAAGCTGGGCATCCCGGAGGCGGAGAAGAAGTACCTGGGTGGCGTGAGCGCGCAGTACGAGTCCGAGGTCGTCTATCACAAGATCAAGAAGGAACTGGACGACATCGGCGTCATCTTCACCGACATGGACACGGCGCTCCGCGAGTACCCCGACCTGGTCAAGGAGTACTTCGGCACGATCATCCCGTCCAACGACAACAAGTTCGCCTCGTTGAACACGGCCGTGTGGTCCGGCGGGTCGTTCGTGTACGTGCCGCCGGGAGTGAACGTGGACATCCCGCTGCAGGCCTACTTCCGGATCAACCAGGAGAATATGGGCCAGTTTGAGCGGACGCTGATCATCGCAGACGAGGGCAGCTACGTGCACTACGTGGAGGGCTGCAGCGCACCGATCTACAGCTCCGACTCCCTGCACAGCGCAGTCGTGGAGATAGTCGTGAAGAAGGGCGCGCGCGTGCGCTACACGACGATCCAGAACTGGTCGACCAACGTGTACAACCTGGTCACCAAGCGCGCAGCGGCCTACGAGGACGCGGTCATGGAGTGGGTCGATGGGAACATCGGCTCGAAGGTCACCATGAAGTACCCGTCCATCTATCTCCTAGGCAAGGGCGCGCGCGGCGAGGTGCTCTCGGTCGCGTTCGCGGGCAAGGGCATGCATACCGACGCCGGCGGCAAGGCGGTGCACGCCGCGCCGTACACCACCAGCGTGATCAACTCGAAGTCGGTGAGCAAGGACGGTGGACGAACCGGATACCGCGGGCTCATCCGTGTTGAGCCCGACGCTCACCACGCCAAGTCGACGGTGCGCTGTGACGCGCTCATCCTGGACGAGGAGAGCCGCTCGGACACCTACCCATACATCGAGGTGGAGGACGAGACCGCGGCGCTGGCCCACGAGGCTACGGTGAGCAAGGTCGGTGAGGACCAGCTCTTCTACCTGATGAGCCGCGGGTTGGCCGAGGCCGAAGCCACCGGCATGATCGTGAACGGGTTCATCGAACCCATCACCCGCGAGCTCCCGATGGAGTACGCGGTCGAACTGAACCGCCTGATCGAGCTGCAGATGGAAGGCTCGGTCGGCTAGCGACGCCACCGCCCACGAACCGTCGAGGGCAGGCCCTGGGTCTGCCCTCTTCGATGGAGACGACGATGACCACCACGTTCGACGCTGAAGCCCTCGCGGCGCTGCCGCCCGCCCCGTCATTCGTGGAGTCTCTGCGCCGCACCGCGTTCGACCGGTTCATGGCCATGCCCATCCCGTCGCAGGACACGGAGGAATGGCGCTACACGGACCTGTCTGAGTTCGACTTGGGGTTCGCGCCGCACACGCCCGGACATGGAGGCGATGTGCCCGAACAGTCCGGCAACCTCGGCGGAGCCATGATCCAGCACAACTCGAGCGTCGCGATGACCACCTCGGCTCAGGACGTGGACCGTCACGGCGTCATCTTCTGTGATCTGGACCTCGCTGCCGAGAAACATCCCGACCTGGTCGAACCCAATCTGCATTCCCTGGTGCCCACCGACCGGACGAAGTTCACCGCGCTCCATGGGGCATTCCGTACCGGGGGCACGTTCCTCTACGTGCCGGCGGACGTGTCGATCGAACTACCGCTCCAGACCCTCACGTATCTGGATGCGAGCGGCGCCGCGGTGTTCCCGCATACGCTCATCGTGGCCGAGCGAGGCGCTGAGATCACGTTCATCGATCGGTTCGCTTCGCCGGATCTGCAGCGGAGCTTCAGCGATGCGGTCACGGAGATCGTGGTCGGTGACGGGGCGCATGTCAGATACGTGGCCATCCAGGAGTGGGGTGCCGGGGTCACGCACCTTGGCGTCGTGCGCGCACGGGTCGGCCGCGATGCGTCCATCCGCACGCTCGCCATCGGATTCGGCGCCGATCTGTCCCGGGTGGAGAACGAGGTCGTGCTCGCGGAGTCCGGCGGGTTCAGCGAACAGCTCGGTGTGTTCTTCGCCGACGGCGAGCAGCATTTCGACCACCGCTCCATCCAGGATCACGTGGCGCCGAACTGCACGTCC
>JBDTXD010000018.1:0-11806 GCA_040006375.1 Actinomycetota bacterium | reverse complement strand
GAGGTCCGGGTCGAACGGGACGCCGGGATGCCCTCGGTGTTCGAATGGCGAGGCCGGCGCTATCAGGTGGTCGACGTCATCGGGAAGTGGAAGATCGAAGGGCGGTGGTGGGAGGATGGCCGCGAACGTGAGTACTGGCGGGTCGAGGCCAGGGGCGGCGCCGTATGGGATCTCTATCACGACCGTGCACACGATCGGTGGCATATGGAACGACTTTGGGATTAGGCGCGTGGGCGCGTGCCGGACGCGGCTCCCATTCCAACTGACCATCAAGCGTCACGCCGGACCCGTCGATGCCTTGTGTGATGATGCAAGGCGATCTCATCTCGCTGCCCGCGGGGGTCCTTCGGCGGTTGTTCCACGAGAACCCCGAAGGACTCCTCGTAGTGTCTGGCGACGGCGTTGTCCTCGAAGTGAACGATGCCTTCCTCCGGCTCCTGGGGAGCACCCGAGAGGATGTCCTCGGCACGACGACCGATCAACTTGGACTGTGTGGGAAGAACCGCTCGTCGGCTTCATCAACTCTGAACGCATCCCCGGTGAGAACGGCGAACAACTCCTGCTGGTCCGGGAGGTCGCCGCGGATCCTCAAGCCTTCATCCTGCGAGAGCTCCGTACCGCCGAGATGCGATTCAAAACGTTGGTCGAACAGATCCCGGCTATCACCTACACGGAGATCGACGATGCGACCAGTCCCACCGGCACCAGCACCACATATATGAGCCCGCAGGCGAGCTCGATCCTCGGATACACCACGCAAGAACTACTCGACGACGACCTCTGGAACTCCATCACGCACCCAGATGACTTCCCCGATCTGGTCGCGCAGGAGGCCCGGGTCGACCGCAACGGGGAGCCTTTCCTCATGGAATATCGGGTCATCGCCAAAGACGGGCGTGTCCATTGGTTCCGCGATGAGTCCGTCCTCCTCTCAGACCCGGACACCGGCTCCAAGATGTGGCAGGGCGTCATGCTCGACATCACCGAACAGAGGGAGTCCGCCGCAGAGCTGGCCGAGGCTCAGCGCCGGTACCAGAGCCTGGTCGAGACGCTTCCGGCCGTCGTGTTCGTCGATCTGCTCGATGAGGCCTCGACTAACGTCTACACGAGCCCACAGACCGAAGCCATCCTCGGCTATTCGGTCGCGGACTGGTTGGAAGACCCCGACCTGTGGCGAAAGATCATCCACCCGGACGATCGGGACCAGCTCCTGGCGAAGCTGCCCGTCCCCGGCGGCACCCTCAAGATGTGGGATCAGGAGTATCGGGTCCTCGCGAAAGACGGCCGTCCGGTGTGGGTGCGCGAGGTCGCGAGGAGGATCGAAGGTGCCGACGGGAGGCAGTATGCCCAGGGGTTCCTCTTGGACATCACGGGCCAGAAGCTCGCCGAGAAGGCGTTGAAGGAAGCGCTCAGACGAGAGCACCTGGCGGCGGAACAACTCCGGGCGCTGGATGGGCTGAAGAACACGGTCCTGCACGCGCTGTCGCATGACCTGAAAGGCCCGATCACGGCGATCCTGGGATCGGCGAGCACGCTGGTGAATCCGGATCTGTACCTTGGCGAAGAGGAGCGCCGGGATTTCCTTCGCGGGATCACGGACCGCGCCATCCGGATGGACCGGCTCCTCACCGACATCCTGGACGTGGAGCGCCTGGATCGAGGGCTCGTGGAACCCGACCGCACGCCGACCGACCTGGGCCGGCTGGTGCGTTCGGTCGCCGAGCATTGCGACGCGCTTGCGAGCCGGACATACACGGTCGAAGGCGAGGGCGTGTCGGTCTCGGTCGACGCCGCGAAGGTCGAACGGATCGTGGACAACCTGCTGGCGAACGCCGCCCGGTACACCCCCGAAGGATCGAGCGTCGCCGTGCGGGTCCATCAGGTGGAAGATGGAGCCGAGATCGCCGTGGAGGACAGAGGGCCCGGGGTTCCCGACGAGATGAAAACCGTCGTCTTCGAGGCGTTCCGCCAGGGGCCGGAGGGGATGCGTCACTCGACCGGGATGGGTATCGGGCTCTCGCTCGTCTCCCACTTCGTCGAACTCCACGGTGGCCGGGCGTGGGTTGAAGACCGCCCCGGCGGCGGTGCCAGCTTCAAGGTCTACCTCCCCGGATAGGGGACTAGCGCCCGAGCCAGCCCTCCCCATATAATCGAACAGGTGTTCGACTCCCCCTCCTTCGTGCATCTCGACGTGCGGTCGTGCTTCTCCATCAAGGAGGGCGCGTTCTCACCCGAGGCGCTGGTCACCCGTGCCGCCGCAGCCGGCATGTCCGCCGTCGCGCTCACCGACCGTGACGGTCTCTACGGAGCCGCGCGCTTCGTCGCCGCGTGCGAACGAGAGGGCATCCGGCCCATCCTCGGTGCCTCACTCACGGTTCGGGCTGCCGCGCCGCCACCGATCGATGCGCACGTGATCCTGCTCGCCACCGACGCTGCCGGGTATTCGAACCTCTGCCGGCTGATCACGGATGCGCACATGCTGGGCGAGCGGGGCGATCCATGGCTCGATGCCCGCCAGATCCTCGCGCATGCCACCAGACTGATCGCGCTCCTCGGGCCGAGGTCGCCTGCGGGGATGCTCGCGGTGCGTGGACGGATCGACGAGGCAGCCGATGTACTGCGCACGTGGCGCGAGGCGTTCGGTGACCGGCTCCACGTCTCGGTCGAACACCGGATGGAGCAAGGGTCCAACACCGAGGTGAGGGACATGGTGCGCGTGGCCGACCGGGCCGGGGTTCGCGCCGTCGCGACGAACCCGGTTCGCTACCTCGAACCCGCGGATGCGTTCCTGGCCGACGCGCTCGAGTGCATGCGGCGGATCGTGCCGGTCGCCGCAACGAACATCTCGCGCTCCAACGCCGAGGGATACCTGAAAGAACCAGCTGCCATGCGCGCGTTGTTCGCCGAGCGTCCGGATCTCTGCGATGCCGCGCTGGAGATCGCCGAGCGGTGCTCGTTCGACCTAGGCTTGCGGAAGCTCCATTTCCCCGACTTCCCGGTGCCGGGAGGCCGCAGCGCCGATGCCGCCCTCACCGAACGCTGCTGGCGAGGGGTGGCCGAGCGCGGTATGGCGAACACGCCCGAACTCCGCGAGCGACTGCACCTGGAGTTGTCGATGATCCGCCGGCTCGGGTTCGCGGCGTACTTCCTCACCGTCACCGACATCGTCGCCGACATCAAGGCGATGGGGATCATGGCGGCGTGCCGCGGCAGCGCCGCCGGCTCGCTCGTCTGTTACCTCACCGGCATCTCCGACGTGGACGCGCTCCGCCACGACCTCTCGTTCGAACGGTTCCTGAACCCGATGCGCGATGAACCTCCGGACATCGATGTCGATGTGGAGTCGGCCCGGCGCGAGGACGTCTACGACATGGTCCTGGGCCGTCATGGAGACGAACGCGCCGCATGCGTGGCCATGGTCGACACCTACCGTGCCCGTTCGGCCGTCCGTGAGGTGGGCAAGGCACTCGGCCTCCCCGAGGTCGAGGTGGGCGTGGTCGCGAAGTCCTTCCCGCATATCTCGGCCCGGGGTCTGCGCCGGGCGGTCGAGACGCTCCCCGAACTCCAGGGCATCAACCTGCCGATGCAACAGCTGGATCTGCTCTTCCGCGTCGCCGAACGGCTGGACGGATTCCCGCGGCACATCGCGCTCCATCCGTGCGGGATCATCCTGGCCAGTCACGATCTGGTGGAACGCGTCCCCCTGGAACGAAGTGCCGGTGGACATCGCATGGTCCAGGCCGATAAGGATGACGTCGAGACGCTTGGCTATCTCAAACTCGATGTCTTGGGCGTGCGGATGCTGAGCTCGATGCGCCACGCGCTGGACGAGATCGCGCGAACCACCGGTGAGAAGGTCGACCTGGACGCCGTCCCGCTCGACGATGAGCCCACGTTCGAAACCATCCGTGCCTCCGACACCCTGGGCTGCTTCCAGATCGAATCACCCGGCCAGCGCGAGCTCATCCAGAAACTCCAACCCCGATGGTTCGGCGATCTCATCATCGATATCTCCCTGTTCCGCCCCGGGCCTGTGAAGTCCGACATGATCCGCCCCTTCCTGTCCAGACGAGACGGCCGCGAACGCCCCACCTATGCCCATCCCCTGCTGAAGCCCGCCCTGCAGGAAACCTATGGCGTGATCGTCTACCACGAACAGGTCATGCGAACCATCGCCGCCATGACCGGCTACGACCTCACCCACGCCGACCACATCCGCCGCCACCTGGACCGCGAAGATCTGCTTCCCGGATTCGAGCGCGACGTCATCGCGCGAGCGGTCGACCGAGGGATCGACCGAACGGTGGCGCAACAGACCTGGAACGACATAGCGCAGTTCGCCAGCTTCGGCTTCTGTAAAGCACACGCAGCGGCCTTTGCCGTCCCGACCTATCGATCGTCATGGCTCAAGACCCACTACCCGGCACACTTCATCTCCGGGCTCCTCACGCACGACCCGGGGATGTACCCCCGTCGCCTGATCTTGGAAGATGCCCGGCAACACGGTATCCCCATCCTCCCGCTTGACGTGAACGCCAGCGAACCCGACTACGTCGTGGAACAGGTGGACCCATCTACTCCGACCACACCCACGACGTTCGGAATCCGGTTGGCGTTGCAAGAGGTGCATGGGATCTCGGATGCGGAGATCCGGTCGATCTTGCAAGGTCGGGCGGAGCGAGCGTTCACGTCGGTGGGGGATTTCCTGCGACGCACCGTGGTGGCGAAGCCCGTGGTAGAAGCGTTGGCCCATGCCGGCGCGTTCGACAGGCTGGGAGACAAGAAGAATCGGCGCGCGCACCTGTATGAGGCCATCACGACTGCAACAGATCGGGAAGGGGAGCAGCTCACGCTCGAGACCGGCACCGGGACGCTGCCGCCGGCGCATGTGTTCAAGGATTACACGGATGCTGAGGTGGTGGAGGCGGAGCTGGAAGTGCTGGGGTTGGATGCGACCCGGCACATCGTGAGCTTCTTCGAGGGGACGTTGACGGATCTCGGGGTGACGCGGACGAAAGATCTTGCGAAGCAACGCGGTGGGACGAAGGTGATGGTGGCGGGGGTGAAGGTTGCGTCGCAAACGCCGGCGATCAGGAGTGGACAGCGGATCATCTTCCTGACGTTGGATGATGCGACCGGGCCGGTGGAGGTCACGGTGTTCGAGTCGGTGCAGCCGAAGGTGGCGCGGACGGTGTTCCATTCGTATGCGCTGGCGGTGTGGGGGGAACTGCGACGGACCGGTGTGAACGGCGTGAGTATCATCGCCGAGGAGGTCTGGGACCTCACCGCATTGCATCGGGCACGCGAGCGAGGGGACCTGCGGGAAGCGATGGAAAGGCCCGCCGAACCGCGCGCACCCGCGCGCAGGCTCTGGCACTCGAGCGGAGGCTCCGCAGGATGACGTCACGTCCCGCAGAACCGATGCTCCATGTCGACCTCGACGCGTTCTACGCGGGCGTCGAGGTCCTGAAGGATCCGAGTCTCAAGGGCAAACCGATCGTGGTGGGGGGAGGCGGTCCGCGCGGCGTGGTCGCCTCAGCGTCGTATGAGGCGCGCGCGTTCGGCGTTCGGTCCGCGATGCCCGGCGTCCGCGCGAAGCGGCTGTGTCCCGACGCGATCTTCCTCCCGGCCGACTTCGAGGCCTACCGGATCCACTCGAACCGCTTCCGCGAGGTCCTCATCGCCCACACCCCGCTGGTCGAACCCATCTCGATGGACGAGGCCTTCCTGGATGTGAGCGGCGCAACGTCGCTGTTCGGTTCGCCCGAGGACATCGCCCGGAAGATCCGCGCCGACGTGGAGGCCGA
This sequence comes from Actinomycetota bacterium, assembly GCA_040006375.1. Classification (GTDB taxonomy): domain Bacteria; phylum Actinomycetota; class UBA4738; order UBA4738; family HRBIN12; genus JANXVR01. Next base: position 5,999 of record JBDTXD010000018.1, on the reverse strand, counting down.
GGTCGGCGTCACCTGTTCCGTCGGTGTCGCCTCCTCGAAGTTCGTGGCGAAGCTCGCCTCGGATCTCTGCAAGCCGAACGGCATGCTCGTCGTGCCGTCCCAGGGCGTCGGGGGTTTCCTGGAGCCGCTGCCGGTGAGCCGGCTCTGGGGGGTCGGTGAGAAGACCGGCGACCTCCTGGGCCGCATGGCCATCCGCACCATCGGAGATCTGCGTGATACCCCGGAGGCGATCCTCAGCCGGCTCCTCGGCGAGCAGTCCGCCCGACATCTCTCCCAGCTGGCCCACGGGGTCGATGACCGAGCGGTGGTCCCATACGAGGCGCCAAAGTCGGTGAGTCACGAGGAAACGTTCGATCGCGACCTGGACGATGAAACGGACATCCTCCGGGAGCTGCTGGGGCTCTCGGGGCGTGTGGCGAGCCGCCTGCGGGCCGACGGCTACCACGCACGGACGGTGACCCTCAAGGCGCGGTTGGCGAGTTTCACGACCCTCTCACGCTCTCGAACGTTCCCGGACGCAACCGACACCGGCGCCGACATCTACCATCACGTCACCGAACTCTTCATGGCCCTGCCCGGGCAGCGCCGCAGGATCCGGCTCTTGGGCGTCGCCGCCACGGGCCTCATCCCGGCCGGCGCCGAACAGCTGGCGCTCCTGCGGAGCGAACGCTGGAGCGATGTGGAACGCGCCGTCGATCGGATCGAGCGCCGGTTCGGACGCGGGGCAGCGATGCCGGCCTCATTGCTCGACCGTGAGCGGCGGAGATGAGCCGTCGACCAGCGCGAACAGCGCCGAGCCACCCTTCCGGCACAGGCCACCCTATAATCGGGGGGATCGGTCGACCCCACGATCGAGGCGAGCGCTTGCGAAAGGTGCTACATGCCGCTCAGCGAGCACGAACAGAAGATCCTGGAAGAGATCGAGCGTCGCCTTGCCGAAGACGACCCCAAGCTCGTCGAGCAGGTCGGACGCTCGGACCTCTACTCACATCTCGCGCGACGCATCCGGCGTGCCGGTGTTGCTTTCGTTGCAGGGTTCATCATGTTGCTCCTCTTCCCAGTGTCGGTTCCGTTGGCCGGCGCCGGCTTCATCATGATGGTGCTCGCGGGCGCGGCCATCTTTCGCTACGTCGGGCAGCTCGGGCGCGACCAACTCCGCGATCTCCAACGCAGTGGTGGTGCGTCCATGATGGGTGTCATCGGGAAGATCGTCGCCCGGTTCCGCGTGCCGCGCGACACGCCGCAGGACGAATGACCCGACCGATGGCATAGCCCGAACGGGTGATTCTTCACCGGCTGTACGCTTTGCGCTTGCCACATGTTCCCGCACTGCGGTACAAAGGGCGCCCTTCCCCTGGACGCGTGGTCATCACCTGTCGGCGGAACGTCGGCAGCACCGGTGACGAGATGAACTGCGCGGCAGTACAGGCTGTTGTTTCTATCGAAAGGGCACGCGTCCCATGGAGGGTTTCACCACGCATCAGGCCTGTAAATTCACGGGCTGCACGTCGCGACAGCTCCGGTACTGGGACGAGATCGGGCTGGTCGAACCCTCGATACAAGGAACGGGCGGACGCCCGGGGATCCCTCGGCTGTATTCCTTCCGGGACCTCGTTGCGCTTCGCGTCGTGAAGTCGCTGCTGGACGGTGGGATGTCTCTGCAACGCGTCCGCCGCTCCTGGGAGTTCTTGAACAAGAAGGCCGGCCTTGACCGGCACCTGTCAGAGGTGAAGCTCGTCACCGATGGGCAGAGCATCTTCAAGATCTGCCGGCGGGACGGTGAGGTCATGGACGCGTTGAAGGATGGTCAGATGGCCTTCTTCGTTGCCATCGACGACATCGCGTCGGGCGTCGAGACGAACGTCTCCCAGTTCGAGGAAGACCGTGAGAAGTTCGTCAGGGCGCTGCGGGAAGCCGCGGCCCATACCGCCACGGGAGCCTAGGTTCGCGCCGGGACGTAGGCGCCGAGCAGCCGCTGTCGGAGCGTCCGAGTGCTCCGCAGTGCTCGGAGGGTGTCCCTGGCAGCCTCGTCCGCCTGATCACCCAACCCGGCATCCAGATCCCCGGGCCCGTAGGCAGCCGCGCCTGCCAGCTCACTCAAGTCGGTGAGCGGGGCCGCTGCCACCGCCACGAGGCTCGCGACGCGGGCTCGATACTCCTGGATGGTTTCGCCACTAGCCCGCGTGTACCCGAGCGAAGCCGCGCGCTCGGTGAACGTCCGGTAGGAGGCCAGGATGCGGGCGCGGGGTGTCCTGCCTGCGCGCCTCCGCCGCATCCGGCGGGAGGCCCCGCGCCAGAGGGGCAGGCCGAGCAGCCCGAGCAGCAACACCGCGGTGCCCGCCGCCGCGTACGGCTGCCACGACCTCGGCGCATCTGTCGTCGGTGCCTGGCCCGAGCCGGCGTCGGGCACCTTCCGGTGACGTTGGCCCACGCCGCGTTCCGCTGGGGCCCCCTTCCCCGGATCGGCGTTCCCCGGGCCCGACCCGCAGGTGTGGCCCGAACACGTGGCGGCCGGCTGGGCGTACTCTGCGGCCAGCGGATTGCTCCGCCCGGGCGTAGGGTCGAACGCGAGCCAGCCGTACGTGGGGAACAGCACCTCTACCCATGCGTGGTAGTCGGCGGTTGTTACCACCCGCGTGTCGCCCCCGTCCTCAAGCGATCCTTCCGTGAACCCCACCGCGACGCGGGCGGGGATGCCCAGGGTCCGGAGCATCACCGCCATGGAACTTGCGAACTGCTGGCAGAAGCCGCGCTTGGTGACGGTCAGGAAGTCGCTCATCGACAGGTTGTCGGCGCGCGGGGCGACCGTCGGGTCATAGACGAACGACGTCAGGCGGTTCTGGATCGCCAGGATGCTCCGGTAGTCGTTCGGCTGACCCTGGGTCCACTCCCGCGCCGTGGCCGCGATGTCCGCCGGCATACCGTCCGGCAGGGCCGTGTAGCGCAGGTCCTCGGAGGAGTGGGTGAAGACGGCCCGATCCAGCTCCTCCGGTGTGGGTTGTTCGACCGTGGAGGTGACGGCGTAGGACGTACCCATCCGCAGTGGCCCGTCCGCCGAGAGGGAGAGACTACCGACGTCGTACTGGAGCGGGGTGTCCGAAGCGACCGTGGTCGGCGCGTAGGCCGCGGGAAGCCATTGGGAGCCGAGGTCGCTCGTGATGGTGAACTGGGCGGTGAATCGCTGCCCGGTGGGGAGCGTCGGATCGAGCCCGGGCGCCGCCAATGAGAGCTGCGGCTCGACCGATACGGGATCCTGGGAGGGCTCGGGGCGCCACGTCGTTCCGTCGAAGGAGTCCTCCGACACCATGCGCCAGTACGCGGCTTGCGGAGATCGCACGCGGAAGAGTTCGATCGGCTTCGTCCGGTTCAGCTGAGCTCGGATGGAGACGAGCGGGTCCAGGCCGGTTCCCGTTGAGGACGACAGGTCGATGACCGCCTTCGATCCGAACCCCGGAAGGAGGATCGGAGCGAGCACGGCCGCAGCGACACACGCCAATCCCATCCGTCTTGCCCCGCTACCCATGGGTGAGGGTCGCGCCCGCCCTCGCGCAGGTGCATCCCACATCGGCCCCCACCCTTGCACCCGACGGAGACCGTCCGCGAACACCAGGCACAGCGCCGCGATGAGGAAGAAGATCCCGTACTGCGGCTTCACCGTCTCCTCGAGCACGGTATCCGCGAACGCGAGCAGTGCGATCGGGGGCAGGAGGGCAAGGAGCGGGCTCCCCGTCCTCACTGCCAGGGAGTGCATCGAGAACACCGCCGCCCAGACCGCGACTACGCCCGCCAGCATCAGCGGCGCCAAGGGTTGCGTGGGCGCCACCTGGATCTTCGCTTCCTGCCCGATCTTGCCCGCCGCGGAAACGGCCAGGTGGAACGTGTGCATGGTCGGAAGCCCGAACAGCGCGCTGTCGGGGAAGACGACGACGGCCACCGCGATCGCGCAGGCCGCAGCGCTGATCAGCGTGGCCAGGATCAAGCTGCGTCGTTCGAAGGCCACGGCGATCCCGGCGGACACGATCCCCACGGCGAGCAACTTCCACGTCGGCCCGTGCCCGACGAAGACGCGTCCGAAGGCGATCGCCGTCGCCCCGGCGACCGCCAGGACGGCGAGGGCCCCGATCAGACGGTGTGGGCGAGCGAGCGTTCGCTGGGGGTCTGCCATCGATCCCTCAATGCCATGGACGGGGGCAGGACGATGACGTCCCACCCTGCGCGGACGAGTGCGAGCCGCGCCAGGGTTGCGCGGCCCTCTTGGTCGGCCTGGCGTTTGGGCGCGAGAGCGGCCGGTTCGTGCTGATAGATCAGGACCGCAAGCCGGGGTCCGAAGCCCTGCCCCGCGCGCATCACCGCGGCAAGCTCTGCTCCCTCCGGCGGCGCGGAGACGAACACGAGTGAGGCATCCGTCGCCGCCCCCGCCCGCAGATTCGCCAAAGCGGGGCCGACGGAGCGAACCTGGACGTCGCCGATGGCGGAGAGTTCATCGAGGAAGGCATCTTCGGCGACCGGATGTGGCGCGATGTTCGCCGTGCCCAGCTTGAGGTTGAATCCTTCCCGGATGAGAAGCACGCCGACGGAAGCAGCGACGGACACCGCTTTCTCGAACGCCGCCGATCCCTCCATGCTCAAGGCATCCTTCCGGTTATCCAAGAACACCATGCCGCTCGCGCGCCGGGAGGATTCGTCCTGACGGATCATGAGGTCGCCGGTGCGTGCCACGCTCGGCCAATGGATCCTGCGCAGGTCGTCCCCGGTCTGGTACTCCCGCATCGTGTAGTACTCCTGGCCGGATCGCATCAGGTGCATGGCCCGGGAGTTGCCGAACCCCCGTCCCGAGGCCGCCTCGGTCGGGATCCTGAGATCTTCCACCTTGGGCGTCACGATCAATTCGTCGCGTTCGTCGAATTGCAGCCGCTTGCGCGTGAGCGCGAAGGGATCGGTTGCATCGATCGAGAGCGGACCGATCCTGAATCGGCCTCGAGACTGGGGCAGGACCGTGTAGCGGACCGTCTGCTTCCTGCGCGGGCCGATCCCTGCCACGACCAACCGCGCCGGGCGTCCGAGCGAAGAGGGGAGCTGGTCCTCGATGAGTAGGAAAGACGACGTCGCGGACGTCCGGCTCTCCACCTCCAGCTCGACCGTGACCCGGGAGCCCGGATCAACGCGGATATCGCTCATCCGGCGGCGCACCGCGAACCGCGGGTGGGTCCACCGGACCGCGGCGCCGGCGACGAACGGAAGGGCCGCCACGCCGATCGCGATGACCTCCATCCCGGGAGAGCCGACCAGTCGGGCGGCCACCCACATCCCGAGACCCGCGAGGAACACGGCCATCCCGCGGCCGGTGGGCATCAGGGCGTCTCCGTCACCGGGACCGCAACGGCGTCCAAGAGTTCGCGGAGCACGACGTCAGAGGAGCGACCACTCATGATGGCATCGGCGGTGACGATGACGCGGTGCGCGAGCGCGGGGAGTGCCAGGGCTTTCACATCGTCGGGGATGACGTAGTCTCGTTCCTCGGAAGCCGCCAGCGCGCGTGCCGCCCGCAGGATCATGATCGACGCGCGAGGGCTGGCTCCGAGATACACGTCCGAGTGGCGCCGGGTTGCTTCGACCACGTCGACGATGTACCGGCGGAGCGTTGGGGCAACGTGCACGAGTCGCGCTTGCTCGATCATCGATGCGATCCCCGGCGCGTCGGCGACGGGGTGGATCTCCAGAAGGGCTCCCGAGCCGGTGTGGCTCGACAAGATGTCCGCCTCGACGTCGGCGCTCGGGTACCCGATCGACAGACGCAACATGAATCGGTCGAGCTGTGCCTCCGGCAGCGGATAGGTGCCCTCGTGCTCGATGGGGTTCTGGGTGGCGATCACCATGAAGGGGGTGCCGAGCGGGTGCGTCTGCGTGTCGACCGTGACCTGACGCTCCTCCATGCATTCCAGAAGTGCCGACTGGGTTTTGGGGGAGGCCCGGTTGATCTCATCGCCCAGGACGATGTT
>JBDTXD010000017.1:0-11808 GCA_040006375.1 Actinomycetota bacterium | reverse complement strand
CGCGCGCCCCCCGCTCCGCCAGTGATGTCCGGATACTGGGCCGCCGTCGCGGAGCGTGCAACTCAGTGGTTGCGCGCTGGGCAACCTCGAGGATGCAGCGCGGCCCGGAACGACCTAGGCTCCGGACCCATGACCGTGACCTACGATTTCGTCATCATCGGCGGCGGATCAGCGGGTTCGGCCCTGGCCAACCGGCTCTCGACGGATCCCCACAACCGCGTGTTGGTCCTCGAAGCGGGCCGATCCGACTACCCATGGGATGTCTTCATCCACATGCCGGCCGCGCTCACCTTCCCCATCGGGAGCCGCTTCTACGACTGGAAGTACGAATCCGAACCCGAGCCGCACATGAACGGCCGGCGCATCTATCACGCGCGTGGCAAGGTATTGGGCGGCTCCAGCAGCATCAACGGAATGATCTTCCAGCGCGGCAACCCCTTGGACTATGAACGCTGGGCCGCCGACCCGGGCATGCAGACGTGGGACTACGCGCACTGTCTCCCCTACTTCAAGCGGATGGAGAACTGCCTGGCCGCAGAACCCGACGATCCCTGGCGTGGCCACAGCGGACCCCTTGCGCTCGAGCGCGGCCCGGCGACCAACCCGCTCTTCGGCGCGTTCTTCGAGGCGGTGCAGCAGGCCGGCTATCCGCTCACCAAGGATGTGAACGGCTACCAACAAGAGGGGTTCGCGCCGTTCGATCGGAACGTCCGGAGAGGGCGCCGCCTCTCGGCCGCGCGCGCCTACCTGCACCCGGTGATGCGTCGTCCGAACCTCCAGGTGAAGACCCGTGCGTTCGTCACGAAGATCCTGTTCGAGGGGAAGCGGGCGGTCGGCGTCGAGTACGTGCATCGAGGGAAGACCCACACCGCGTGCGCCGGCGAGGTTGTCCTCTGCGGCGGGGCCGTCAATTCCCCGCAGACGCTGCAGCTCGCAGGGATCGGCAACGCCGCCGAACTCCAAGCGGTCGGGGTGAAGTCGCTCCAGGACCTGCCGGGCGTCGGCGAGCATCTCCAGGATCACCTCGAGGTCTACATCCAGTACGGGAGCAAGCAGCCGGTTTCGATGCAGCCGTACCTGAAGTGGCGCTACCGCCCGTGGATCGGGTTCCGGTGGCTCTTCTTCCGGTCCGGTCCCGGCGCGACGAACCATTTCGAAGGCGGTGGGTTCGCGCGGAGTAACGACGAGGTCGCCTATCCGAACCTCATGTTCCATTTCCTGCCCATCGCGGTTCGCTACGACGGATCTTCACCCTCGGGTGGGCACGGCTACCAGGTCCACATCGGACCGATGTACTCCGACGCCCGCGGGTCGGTGAAGATCACCAGCACGGACCCGGCCGTTTACCCGGCGCTGCGCTTCAATTACCTCTCGACGATGCAGGATCGTCGCGAATGGGTCGAAGCGATCCGCGTCGCCCGCGTCATCCTGAACCAGGCTGCGATGGACCCGTTCAACGCCGGCGAGACCTCACCCGGTCCGTCTGTGTCGACGGACCAGGAGATTTTGGATTGGGTGGCCAAGGACGCGGAGACCGCCCTGCACCCCTCGTGCACGGCCCGGATGGGCACGGACGACATGTCGGTGATCGATCCACTCACCATGGGCGTACACGGCATCCAGGGCCTGCGCGTGGTCGACGCCTCGGTGATGCCGTACGTAACCAACGGCAATATCTACGCGCCCGTGATGATGACCGCGGAGAAAGCCGCTGACATCATCCTCGGGAACACACCGCTCCCCCCGGAGCACCTCGAGTTCTATCGGGCGAAGCCTGCCCCCGCAGGCTAGGTGCTGGCGCCCAGCAGCACCAGCACGGCCACGACGAGCACGACGCCGGCGTACTGGTTGGGCACCAGCCGCTCCTTCAGATAGATGTACGACAGGGCGACCGCGATCAACGGGAAGATGGCGCTCGCGGCCAGGACCAGCGACACACTGCCCCGCTCCGTCCCGTAAGAGAACACCGCCACTCCCAGGGTGTCGGCCACTCCCGCGGCCATCGCGAACGCGATGGCCGCTCCGCCGGCGCCGCGGAACCGGAGCAACTCCCCGGGGCGGAGCACCACCAACGGCAGGTAGCAGAGGAGTTGCGCCATGCGCGAGCCCCACATCCCGGCGACCCAACCGGCGTCGCGCGAGGCGCTCGCCAGGAGGAACGCGGCCACCCCGAACCCGACCATGGAGAAGAGCGCCCACGGGAGACCGGGTGCGTGTCCGCGGATCCCGGCCCGCAGCGCCCGGATATCGGTCGAGACCAGCATCACCCCGGCGATGGTCACACCCGCGCCGAACAATTGCAGCACGCTCGGGTGCTCATGGATGAAGACGATGGCCAGCACCACGCCGACCACCGCGTAGGCGGCGCCGATCGGGGAGACCACGGCAACCGGCCCGAGTTCGAGCGCCCGATAGTGGGTGAAGTACGCAGCGGCCGTGAAGATGCCGTTCAGCAGGACGAGCCAGACGATGGCGTGGAGCGGCTGGATCGAGGTCCCGCCGATCACCAGAACCGTCGTGATGAACGTCCACGACATAGTCTGGCCCAGGATCACCGTGGCGATGCTGCCGACACGCCGACCCGCCGTGGCCGCGAAGAAGTCCGTAAGGCCCCAGCCGACCGCAGCGATGAGCCCGAAGATCACGCTGGAGGCCTGGCCTCCGCCAGCGCATCCACCGCAACGGCCCCGCGGGGTCCGACGAGCAGCGGGTTCGCCTCCAACGACGTGAGGCGCCCGCGAAGATCGTGCGCGGCGCGCGCGATCGACGCCACCGCCTTCGCCGTCGCCGGCAGGTCGTGCCGCGCCGGATCCAGGTCGCAGCGCGAGGCCTGGTCGTGCACCAGCGCGAGCGCCTGCGCGGAGGTGAGCGGCGCCGCGACGAACATGGCCTTGCCCGCCTCTGCGAGGGCGCCACCAGGGCGCATCGTGATGCAGGCACCGAACTGATCGTCCACGATCGCGCCCACCAACACCTCGTGGCCGCTCACCATCTCCTGAACCAACAGCTTGGGCGACGTCGCACCGGCGCGGGTCGCAGCCGCCAACACCTGGGCCGAGGCGCGCTCAACGTCCGCGGCGTTCCGGAGTCCGAGCTGCACCCCGCCCAGCTTCGCCTTGTGCGGGAGCTCGGCCGCCAGCGCCTTCACCGCCACGGGGAACCCGATCGCCTTCGAGGCGGTGGCTGCGGCGGCGGGCGTCCGCACCGTCGCCTCCTTCGGCCGGGGAACCCCGTAGAGCTCCAGCAGCTTCGCGCTCTGGGCCTCATCGAGCGGCCCCTCCAGGCCCTTCAGCAGCCGAACGGCGGCGCCGCGGCCCGGGTGCGCGGGAAGGTCCCGAACGCTCCGCGCCTTCACCCCTTGGAAGTCGACGAGCGCGCGGATCGCACCGGTCGCGGCGCGATGCCCCTGCAGGAACGGAAGCTGCTTCCACCGCTTCGTGAACGCCACCGCCTCAGGGATGTAGGCCAGGGGCGCCATCGCCACGCTCGCGAACACGACACCGGTGTCCTTCTGCAACTGGACGGCCTTCGCCAGCACGGGGTCGGCCCACGGCATCTCCCCGGCCAGGCGCGGCGGGAAGGCGTCGAACGCGACGAGCCCCACGCCCGGGTCGGCGGCGAGCGCTCGCAGCGCACCGGAGAACATGTCCGTCTCCACCGCGGCCTGACCCGTGACGTCCAACGGGTTGTTCTGGCTCGCGAAATGCGGGAGCACGCGCTCCAGCGTGGTCTTCGTCTTCCGCCCGAACGCCGGCAACTCCACGCCCTGTGCCCCCGCGGCTTCAGCGAACAACGTGCACGCCCCGCCGGACTGCAGCGCCGCGGCGACGCCGGTGGTGCGCATCTTCTTGCGGTGACTCAACAACACCGCCGCCTCGAAGAGTGTCACCGGATCCTCGACCAGGACCACGCCGTGGCCGCGGAGCCATGCGTCGCGCAGTCCGGTGTTTCCCGCCAGCGCGCCTGTATGCGCGATGATCGAACGCAGCGCCGCCTCGCTCCGACCTTCGGGTGCGCAGATCAGTACGGGCTTGCGCGCGGCCAGGAGGGCATCCAGCCCGCGTCCGATGCCCTCCACATCGCGCATCGTCTCGATGTAACTGGCGACGACCTTCGTGTGTGGATCCTCTGCGGCCCAGGCGAACATGTCGCCGAGACCGATCACCGCCTCGTTGCCCACACCCAGGATGATCCGCAGCCCCACGCCGCGGTCGGATGCCTGCTGGTTCACTGCCCACGCGACGGTTCCCGACTGGCTGATGACGCTGATCGAGCCCTTGACCGGATGCGCCGGAGGCGTGGTCCCGTAGGGCGCCACCTGGTCAACGTAATTGACGAACCCTTCCACGTTGGGGCCGAGGACGGGAACGTGGGCGCGCTGCGAGGCGGCTACGAGTTCGGCCTGGAGCGCCTTGCCCTCCTCGCCCGCTTCAGCGAACCCGGACGAGACCACCATCACGCCGCGAACCCCGGCGGCCCCGCAATCGTCGATCATCCGCACGACCGCGCGTGCGGGGATCACGAACACCACCAGGTCGACGCCGCGGGGAAGATCCAGGATGGACTTCAGGCAGGGACGGCCCCACACCTGCTCGTATTTCGGGTTGATCGGGTACAGGTCGCCGGTGAAGCCCATGTGGCGCAGCGACCGTTCGATCTCGGGCGCCCAGCTATCGGGTGATTCCGATGCCCCCACCACCGCGATGGATCGCGGCGCGACGATCGATCGGATGTCGCGGCCGCGGATCACCGGTTCTCGCGGAACCGGGCGTCCCGCCATTCAATCGCTTTCTTGAGCCCCTGCTCCAGCGTGATCGTGCGGAACTCCTCACGCTCGGGCAGGTCGGCGACCTCGATCATCGTGTCGATGACCACGTTCGCGTCGATCGCGTCCCGGAACCCGGCGACCTCCCACATCTTGTTGATGGCCTTCTTCTGCATCGACACCGCGAACGGGTCGTTCTTCGCGATCTCTTCGGCGAGCGCCAACGTGGCGCCGTCTAGGTCTTCGGGCGGCACGACCTTGTTGACCAGCCCGATCCGCAGCGCCTCGGCGGCGTCGATCCGGTCTTCACCGGTGAACAGCAGCTCCTTGGCTTTGCGGGCGCCGAGCACCCACGGCATCACCATGGTCACCACCCCGCTTCCGAAGCGGATCTCGGGCTCACCGAACCGCGCGTCCTCCGAGCACACCGTCAGGTCGCAGATCATCATGAGATCGCAGCCGCCGGCCAGGCAGTACGAGTGCACCTGCGCGATGACGGGCTTCGGGAAGTCGAAGAACTTCAGCATCTCATCGGCCGAATGCTTGAGCTCCTCATGCCACCCCACGGAATCCTTGGTCCCCGCCCCTGCGTCCTCGTTCAGGTCGTATCCCGCGCAGAAGGCGCGCCCGGCCCCCTTCACGATGACCACGCGGACGCCCCGATCGACTGCGGCGGCATCCAGGGCCTCCGACAGGGCAGCGATGAGGTGGGAGTCGAGCGCGTTGAGCGCCTTCGGCCGGTTCATGGTGAGCCGGCGAACGGGGCCGATGTCCTCGATGAGCAAGACCGGCTCGATGGTGGTTTCCTGACTCACGGGCATCCCTCTTCCCTGGGTCGGCGGACGTGAGGCCGGGATGCTAGCAAGCCGTCAGCGGGGCCGCGGCCCACATAGCCTGGTGGGACTAGGGCGTTCGCCTTCCAGGGAACAGCGGGAGGCACGAGAATCCCAGGGCCGAGGCATTTCCGTACACATCGGTAGGACCCAACCGGGCGGGTGATGCCCCGTCAGGCTTGCGTAGCACGGACGGACTATGGTACTCAACGCCCCTGACCCGGCGCTCGAAGCCGGTCGAGGCCTGGTGAAAGGGGAGCGATATGGCACATCCACGGGAACGGTGGACCGGCAGCGAACTGAACCGCAGGGACTTCATGTTGCGGACTGCAGGAGCTGCCGCGGCACTTCCCTCCTTGGCCGCAATCATGGACGCTTGTTCGAATCCGAGGGACGCCGGGAGTAACAGCGCGACCGACCCCGCCGGCTCGGGCGGCCTGTGGCAGAAGGGATGGCCCTACCCGCTGGCTCGTCAAGACAAGCCGGTCACCTGGAACATCTTTCCCGACAATAAGCCGATCGCGAGCAATCTTCCGTCGGAGAAGAACGCCACCCTCCAGCTTTACAACTGGGATCAGTACGTCTGGCCCAAGGTCGTCAACGAGTTCGCCGACAAGTTCAAGTGCAAGGTGCAGATCACCACGTTCAACAACATGGACGAGGCGCTCGCGAAGATGCGGACGGGTCAGCTACCCTTCGACATCTTCTTCCCGACCATCGACGTTCTGGGCAAGCTCATCTCGACCAAACTCCTCCAGCCCCTCAACCAGGATTACATCCCGAACCTGGCGGCCAACTGCTGGGACGTGTACCAGAACCCGTTCTACGATCAGAGATGGCAGTACACCGTGCCGTATACGGTCTATACGACCGGGATCGGATACAACCGCACGGTCATCTCCGATGACGAGATTCGGGCCATGAGCAATCCCTACGACATCTTCTGGGACCCAAAGTACAAGGGGCAGGTCGGGATCTACGACGACTACCGTGAGGCCATCTCGATGGCGCTCCTGCGCAAGGGCATCACCGACCTCAACACCACAGATACCGCAGCCATCACCCAGGCAGGACAGGACCTCATCGACCTCCTGCAGGTGAATAACGTGCGGACGTCCATCAACGGTGCGTACCTTGGACTGCCGAAGGGCCAGTATCAGCTCCACCAGGCATGGTCCGGCGACATGGCGGCCGCATGGTTCTACACGGCGCAGAACATGGCCGGCTACAAGACCATGGGGTACTGGTACCCGAAGGACCGGGTTGGAGCGATCAACAACGACTGCATCGCGATCCCGACGAACGGCAAGAACCCCGTACTTGCCCACCAATTCATCAACTTCATGCTCGACTACACCAACGCGATGAACAACTTCGCGTGGGTCGGCTACCAGGTGCCGCAGAAGCAGGCGGATCCGACGACCCTCACCACGACGAAGAGCACCTATGGAGAGCCCTACGTCTGGCCGTGGCTCAAGGATGCCGTCGTGCTTGAGAGCGACTTCACGGCGGGATACCTCGAACTGGAACTGACTCCGCCGGTCGACGCCCTGTGGCACGACGCCTGGAGCAAGTTCCAGAGTGGCTAGCGTCCCTGGCCCGACCTCGCGTCGGGAGCGGAGACGACAACGCAAGGAGAAACGGGCTGCGGGGCAGGGGGTCTGGTACCCGCGCTGGTATTGGCCCTCGTTCGCGGCGCCCGCATCCGTCTATCTCCTCATCTTCTTTGTACTGCCGCTCTACATCATCGTTTCACTCGCGTTCGGGACGGTGGACCCGGTCTTTCAGTCGCCGGTCCCCGTCTACCAGCCATGGTTCTGGACCTCCCAGTACCTGACGAAGGTCGCCTCGGAGGCCGTCGGATACAACAGCGGCGTCTACCTCAGAACGTTCTTCTTCGTGATCGTGGCAAGCCTCGCCTGCGTGGTTCTCGGCTACGTCGTCGCGTACTACGTCGCTCGGTTCGGGGGCAAGCGCAAGGGCCTGTTTCTCGCCCTTCTGATCGCGCCGTTCTTCGTGAGCTACCTGATGCGGATGCTTGCCTGGATCGACCTCCTGCTACCGGGCGGTTACGTGAACAAGATCCTGGGCTGGATCCCCTTCATACCCCACCACGTGAACTGGCTGGGCGGCTATCCGGGCACCGTCATCCTCGGCCTGATCTACGGCTACATCCCGTACATGATCCTGCCCTTCTTCGGATTCCTGGACCGCATCGATCAGAACCTGCTCGAGGCGGGCCGCGACCTCGGGGCCAGCCCGGCGCGCACGTTCCTGCGCGTGACTCTGCCCCTTTCCCGTCCTGCCATCCTCGCCGGGCTCGTGATCGCGACGCTCCCGATGTTCGGTGACTATTACACCAACGATCTGCTCTCAAACTCCCCGAGAACCGAGATGATCGGGAATCTCATGGACCACGCGTTCAACAACACCGGCCAGGGCCCGCTCGCCGCCGTCCTAGTGCTGCTGCTGATGATCATCCTGCTGATACCGATGTTCTACTACCTGCGAAGCACCGCGAATGAACTGCAGGTGAGCGAATGAACGGACCACGGGGCTGGTACCGCAACCCCTGGCGCAAGCCCCACATCTTGCAACTGGTGACGTGGGGATACCTCGCGTGGTCCCTGGTTCCCGTCCTCATCGCCATCCTGATCTCGTTCAACGGCGGTCGGTCGGCGGCCAGCTTCCAGTCCTTCTCCTTGCAATGGTGGAACGGGGCCCCGCAGGGTGATGCCCAAGGCTCGCTCTTCACCTCGCCGGACCTCCATGCCGCACTCATCCAGACGATCCGCCTCTCTGTCCTCGCCATGGTGATCGCCGTGCCCCTCGGTGTCTCCTTCGCCATCGGCCTGGATCGGTGGCGCGGCCGCGTCGCCGGTACCGCGAACCTCGTGATGCTCGTCTCGTTCATCGTGCCGGAGATCATCATCGGGATCGCGCTCTTCTTCACCTTCACCTACACGCTCCACGCCCTCGTCAAGTTGGGTTCGTTGGCGCAGATCATCGGACTGGTCGTCTTCGAGATCTCCTATCCCGTCATCATCGTCAGGGCACGGCTCCTCTCCATCGGGAAGGAATACGAGGAGGCCGCGATGGACCTAGGAGCGCCTCCCAGGGCCGCGATCCGACGGGTGCTCCTGCCGATGCTCTACCCCGCGATCTTCGCCAGCGTCGCGCTGGTGTTCGCAGACGCCGTGGACGACTTCGTGACCGTCCGCTATCTCTCTGGGGGAGCGAATACAGAGACGCTGTCGGTCAAGATATACGGGGCCGTGCGAGGGACGCCGACACCGGTCTACAACGCGGCGGCCGCGTTCATGCTGCTGAGCACCGTGATCGTGCTCGCCATCGCCTACGTCCTGCATAAGCAGTTCGGCAAGGGGCAGGGCGGATCTGCGGCAGACCTCGCAGCTCAGCTGTAAGACCGCAGCCCTACCTTCGAAGGGACCCGGTGACGAAGGGGAAGCGGCTGTTGGACGCTAGCTCGCGACGGCGTCTTCGGGGTCTTCGATCATGTCGGCGGCGAGCACGCGAAGCGCTTCACGCGGCAGCTGCACCGACACCGACGTCCCTTGCGCGAACTCGAACCCGTCGCCCTGATTCTGCACCCACGCTTGCAGCGTCTGCCCTGAGGCGAGGTGCACCAAGACCTGCAGGATCGAGCCCACGTAGACGACGCGCTCGACCATCCCGGGGACACGGTTCTCGCCGGTGGTTCCGTGCGCCTCCAAGACCACGCGCTCGGGGCGGATCGTAACCTTGGCCGGGCCGGTGGCAGCCGCGTCACCCTGGCCGGCCACGAGTTGGAAGTCGCCGATCTGCACCGAGCAGCCGTCCTGACTCGCGCCCTTGGCCGTCGCATCCATGAGGTTGGATACCCCCAGGAAGTCTGCGACGTAAGCGGTTGCAGGCTCTTCGTAGATCTCCTTCGGCCCACCGACCTGCTCGACGCGGCCGTTGGACATCACGGCGATGCGGTCAGACATGGTGAGGGCTTCCTCCTGGTCGTGCGTCACATAGACGAACGTGATGCCGACCTCTTCCTGCAGCGCTTTGAGCTCGATCTGCAGGCGTTTACGGAGCTTCGCGTCCAGCGCGCCCAGCGGCTCGTCCAGCAGCAGCACGGCCGGGTTCAAGATGAGTGCGCGAGCCAGCGCTACGCGCTGTTGCTGTCCACCCGAGAGCTGCCCCGGCCGGCGCTTGTCGAACCCGGTCAGCTGCACCAGTTCGAGCGCCCTGCCGACTCGATCCTTCGTCTCCTGCTTGGTCGCGTTCTTGTACTTGAGCCCGAACGCGATGTTCTCGCCGACGGTGAGGTGGGGGAACAGCGCGTAGTTCTGGAACACGGTGTTGACGTTTCGCTTGTGGGGAGGCGTCTGCGCCATATCCTCTCCGTCCAGGAGGATCTGACCCTCCGATGGCCGCTCGAACCCGGCGATCATCCGGAGCGATGTCGTCTTGCCGCAACCGGAAGGCCCCAGTAAAGAGAAGAACTCCCCGGACGGCATGTTCAGGTTGATGCCATCAACGGCCGTGAAGTCGCCGAAGCGCTTCACCAGGTCAACGAGACGAACCTCTCCCCCAGCCATGTGGGCGGACCTTAGCCGTCACCGGGGGTCATGGTCAAGTCTAGGACGCATGCTTGGTTCCTTGTGGCGTATGGAATGATGCGGCCGTATGGATCTGCCGTTCCGATCCGAGTTCAGCCCGGGGCCCGACGGGGGTTCGGAGGGCCTGGCCACGCCCATCCTGCCCCTCCTTGCCGGCTACTGGAGCTTCGGCCAGTACTGGGGCGTCTGGGTCATCCTGGTGTTCGAGTTCCAGAAAGCCCACCACATCTCCGATCCACATCTCGGCCTCCTTTACACCCTGCTGTCCGCCACGGCCGTGATCGTCATGCTGGTGATCGCCCCTCGGATGCAACACCTCTCCCTCTCGACGAATGTCCCGCTCTCCCTCGTCTCCCTGGGGATCGGCACCTTGGCCATCACCTATCTCCCGAACGCCTACACCTTCGTCGGATTCGCCGCCGTGGGCGTTGGCAACGGGCTGATCGACATCTACGGGAACGTCGCGGCCCAGCAGGCCGAGGTCAAGTCACGCAGGCCCGTGCTCCAATGGCTCCACGCCGCCTACGCATTGGGTGGGGTAACCGGCGCGGGAGTGGCGGGCCTGGTCCGCGTCGGGGGGTTGGACTACCGGTTGGGCCTCGCGTTCGCCGGCGTGACGCTTTTCGCCACCTCGTGGTGGACTGCGCGCACGTTCAGCCCAGAGGCAGGAAGAGCCAACCAGGGGAGGGCTGCCTTCTCGATCACGGCGCTGTTCCGTTCGCCGGTGCTCTGGATCCCCGCGATCGTGGTCCTGTTCGCGTTCCTCATCGAAGGCTCGATGGACACGTGGTCGGGGCTCTACCTCAGGGAGCAGCTGCGGGCCGGAGCGGGCACGGCGGCGCTTGCGTTCATCGCGTTCAGCGCATCGATGTTCTTCGGGCGGCTCTTCGCCAGCAAAGCGTTGTTCGGGCTGGGAGCCCGGCGGACGATCCTCGTGGCGGGGGTCGGCAGTGCCGTCGGCGGCACCATCGCGACCCTCACATCCAGCCCCGTGATCGTGGGGTTCGCGTTCCTGTTGTTGGGGTTCACGCTCGCGGCGGCCGCACCCGCCGGCTACGGCCTGGTCGAGGCGTCCGAGGAAAACGCGGCGAGCGCCATCGCTGCGGTGACGACCGTCGGTTACACCGGCTTCATCTGGAGCCCGCCGCTGCTGGGGTGGGTCGCCCAGACCTTCAACCTCCGCGCCACGATGACCGTGATCGTCATCGCGACGATCGGCGTGATCGGCGCCGGTCTGCTGGCTCCCCGCAAGCTCGCGAAGGACTGAGCGGGACGGCTATTCGGCGAGGTTGATGTAGATGTGCTTGGCCTCCAGGTAGTCCTCGACGCCGCTGGCACCGAGCTCCCGGCCGATGCCGGACTGCTTGTAGCCACCCCACGGGGTCTCCGACGGCGCGGTCTGCGTGTCGTTGATCCACACGATCCCGGCACGGAGCGCGCGCGCCGTGTTCATCGCCTTCTTGATGTCCCGTGTCCAGACGGCGGCGGCCAACCCGTACTCGTTGTCGTTGGACATCGCCAGCGCCTCCTCGGGCGTCGAGAACGGGATAACGCTCATGACGGGGCCGAATATTTCCTCCTGCGCGATGCGCGCCTT
>JBDTXD010000016.1:0-12220 GCA_040006375.1 Actinomycetota bacterium | reverse complement strand
GCCGAGGTCGGCGCCATGGAGGCGCGCTCGGACACCCTGCACGACGAACTCGAATCCTGGGTCCTTCGCGCCGCCCCGGAGGCGCGCAACCCCGACGAACTCCGTGGGCTCCTCCGGCTCGCAAGCGCCTCCGAGGTGATCTGCGACGCGGCCCGCGACATGACCTGGTACGTCGAACGCGGGGAACCCTTGCATCCCGTCGTGCAGATGGCGCTGGAGGAGACCGAGGAGACCTCAGCCGAAACCGTCATCGCGCCGGGTGCGATGGCATCCGGTCGTTCGCTGCGGGACCTCCGGCTGGAAACGGAGACCGGGATGTTCGTCCTGGCAGTCCAGCGTGGAGCCCGGTGGATCTATCGGCCGCGGGCAGGGTTCGTGCTCATGGAGGCGGACCGCCTGATCTCCGTGGGACCGGAGGAGGGCGAGGACGAACTCATGGCGCTCTGTGCGGACCCGGCCGCCGCACTTGAGAGCTGATGTTTTGCACAACGGTTGTGCCGGGCACCGCTCGGCCATAGCCTGACCGCACACCTTTCAGGAGCAGGAGCCCGGAGATGGACGCGTACATCTACATCCAGATCGACCCCGGCAACATCGCGCCGGTCATGACCAGGCTCGCGACCGCGCAGGGAGTCCGCAACGCCGTCACGGTCGTCGGCGAATGGGACGTGCTGGCGCTGGTCGAGGGTCCGGACCTGGCCCATATCGGGAACTCCGTTCTGGCCGGCATACACGTCATCGACGGCGTCGTTCGAACCAGCACGGCACTCGTGGTGCCCGCCGACCGGGTCGGCCTCGCCGGGTGGGGCGGTGCCTCCTCTCCGGTGCCCCTCCCGAACGTGTGCTTCGTGCACATCAAAGCGGAGGTTGGGGCGGCCGCGGGGCTCGTCGAACGGATGGCCGACTTCGAGGATGTTTCCGGCGTCGCGGTCCTCTCGGGTGACTACGACCTATTGGTCTGCGTCGCGCAGCCGTGGGAGATCGCGAGCGGTGTCATCCTCGACCAGATCCACGCGCTCCCCGGCGTGCTGTCCACGAACACGCTGGTGTCGGTCAAGTTCGACGAGCCAGAAGAGGATCGCGACCAGTTCAGCACGTGGAACTGAGGGCCTATGCCGGCCGCAGCGGCAGTGTACGAACGCCGGCCGGCAGACTGAACCGCACGCCTTCTTCGGCCACAGCGATCTCCTCCAGTTCGTCGAACCCTCGTGCTGCGAGGAACCGCACCATGTCGGCGACCAACCATTCCGGGGCACTCGCGCCGCTCGTGAGCCCTACCACCTCCGCGCCTTCGAGCCACGCGGGATCCACGTCGCCGTCGTCGTCGACCAGGTAGGCAGGGGTACCGCGCTCGATGCTCACCTCCGCAAGACGGTTGGAGTTCGATGAGTTCTGACTGCCGATCACCAGGACCACATCCGCGCGAGGGGCGATGACCTTCACCGCGTCCTGGCGGTTCTGGGTGGCGTAGCAGATGTCGTCGCGGGGGGGACCCTCCAAGGCGGGGAATCGCTCTCGAAGGATCGCGAGGATCTCGTCGGTCTCGTCCACGCTCAGCGTGGTCTGGGTCAGGTAGCTCACCCCTTCGGGGTCGGGAAGCTGGACCGTACGCGCCTCCTGCGGCGACTGGACCAGGATCGTTCGTTCGGGAGCCTGTCCGGTGGTGCCGACCACCTCCTCATGGCCGGCATGGCCGATCAGCACGATGGTGCGGCCTTCGGCCGCGAAGCGCCTGGCCTCCACGTGCACCTTCGTCACCAGGGGGCAGGTCGCATCGATCACCTCCAGGTTCCGAGCTTTGGAGTTCGAGTACACCTCGGGGGCCACGCCGTGTGCCGAGAGCACGACGGCCGCGCCGCGGGGGACCTCCGTCTCCTCCTCGACGAAGATCGCACCCTTGGCTTCCAGGTCCTTCACGACATGGAGGTTGTGAACGATCTGCTTTCGCACGTAGACGGGAGCCCCGTGCTTCTCCAAGGCGCGTTCGACCGCTTCGACCGCGCGATCGACACCCGCGCAGTACCCCCTCGGTGCCGCCAACAGAACCGTTCCCATACGCCCATGGTACGGGCGCGCGTGCACGAGCGGGCCGGATCTCGGAGGTGACCTGAAGTCACAACGCGGTTGTCACATGTCAGAGGGCGCCGCTAGGGTGGTCGGGTCCGCACCGAACGGTTCCATCCGTTCCCTTCCGCGTGCACGCGCGCTTCCCACCTTCCCAGGGCTGGTTGGCGTGCGCCCGTGCGCGGGTGGCAGGGTTGGTGCAGTTGGAGTGGACAGTAGGTCACACATATAGCCATCTATCGCAGGAGGTGATGCAACCACCCACGACCTACCGCGGGTCGATCGACGCCGGTGAATCGTTCACCAGCACGATCGCGAAGGCGCAGCTGCCAGCTCCGCCCACCTCGGGGGTGAATCTATCTATGACCCATCTCACCCGGACGCGCCGCCACTTCCCGGCCGCGCTCTCCATCATCGTCGTGCTGACTCTCCTCCCCGCCCTCTCCGCAGATGCGGCGACCTCAGGAGGATCACGGCGGTACCGGTACGTAAGCTCCCAGGTCTGCCCGATCGATTGGCGACAAGGCACCAAGCAGGTGAAGCGGCTCATCATGTGCGCCGCCCACCATTGGTCGGTGCCGGGCGGACGCGCGAAGGCACTTCGGATCGCGTACAGGGAGTCCCGCTATCACCCCCGCGCCTACAACTCCAGCGGAGCCGAGGGCATCTACCAGCACATGAGGTCCTTCTGGCCCAACCGTGCCTACATGTACGGGTTCAAAGGCTGGTCGGCCTTCGATGCACGCGCCAACATCATCGTCACCATGCGGATGGTTCGGCGCGGCGGCTGGGGGCCCTGGGGCGGCTAAGCACACCCAACCTTCCTGTTGTACGGGTGAGCGCCGGCCCTTCGGGTCGGCGCTCTTCGTTCCTCACGTCACCGGACCGCCTGGCTTTGGCATCCCCTTGATCAGTAGCCGAACCTCGTCCAAGCTCTGGGCCACGGCCGTTACCCCCTGCGCTTGACGATCGGAGATCACGCGCATCCCGGGGAAGCGGTCTGCGACACGTTGGAGCAGGAGTGGGAACCCGCCGAAGACGACGAGCACGTGCGGGCGTTCGATGTCGATCTCATCGAGCGCCATTCGCTCGTCGGTTGCCCCGGAGGTGAGTTCCCACGCTGCGGACACGGCCGCCCGTTTCAGTACCGAAAGCGCGTCGGCATCCCCCGCCACACACATCACCTTCACCGCGCGACACATCAAGAGCCCCTTTCGATCTCGTTCCCCGCGACCACGCGGCCTGCCTTGCGTTCCAGGCGCCAGATGGAGCCCTTGCTGAACTCGAGGGGCGGCTGCATCCGTGCCCCGTCCGCCTCGGCGCGCTGGATCAGCGCGGGGATCACATCGCCGTGGCTGCAGAGGGCCGCCCGCTGACCGAGTCCGGCGAGCAGGTCCCACGACGCCGAGACCGGCGCGCCCTCCCCCAGTTCCTCGTGTTCTTCGATCGGAACCCCGGTCCGCAGCGCCAGTGGCCTGACCGTCTGCACGCAGCGAACGTACGGGCTGGAGATGATGCGCGTGATGTCCTCGCCGGCAAGCACGTCGACGATATGTTCCGCCTGCGCCCGCCCCTTCTTCGACAGAGGCCGCAGATGATCGTCCTCCGCCCAGTCCGATCGCGACCCCGCCTTCGCGTGGCGGACCATGAACACGGGAGCGTCGAACCCTACGGCGGCGGCTACCACGGCACGGTCACGGGTGTAGCTGAGCAGCTCCAAGGCCCCTTCGGCCGGCACCCAGCAGACCTCGTCCACTTCTTTGCCCGGCCAGAACCGGCCGGTGGTCGGTGTCATCAGCCAATACCGCACTTCCTTCGTCCGGCCTCCTGTGTCTTCGTAAAAGGTCGGTGGGAGCTCGGGCCCGGGGGTGGCGCGGAACCCCGTTTCCTCCTCGATCTCACGGACCGCGGCCTCCAGGTGGGTCTCCCCCGGCTCCAGCTTGCCCTTCGGGATGGTCCAGTCCATATACCGCGGCCGATGCACCAGGCAGAACTCCGGACCCGCATGCCCATCGCGGCGTAGCACACCACCGGCAGCTCGAACCTGGACATCGGGAGCCCTCATCTGCCGCTGCGGCTCCGCTCGGTCGCGAGCGCCATGAGCTGCTCCTGCGCGTCCAACCCGCGTTCCGTCGGCACCTTGCGCCAGGAGCCGTCGGGTTCCAGCTCCCACGCCAGGACGTCATCGCCCAGCGAAGCCTCGATGATCTGGTCCAGCCGTGACCGGAGCGCCGCATCGTCTACCGGCGCGACGGCCTCCACCCGGCGGTCGAGGTTGCGGGGCATGAGATCGGCCGACCCGATGAAGTACCGGGCCACCTCGGGAGGCCCGAACCGGAAGATCCTGGAGTGCTCCAGGAACCGGCCGACCAAGGAACGCACCCGGATCCGGTCCGAGAGTCCGGGCACGCCCGGCCGCAGGCAGCAGATCCCGCGGATCAGCAGATCGATGTCCGTGCCCTTCTGGGAGGCCGCGTAGAGGGCGTCGATGATGTCGGCGTCTACCAGGCTGTTCATCTTTAGGGTGATCCTGCCGTCGGGTCTTTCAGCCTGCTCGGCGATGAGCTCCTCCAGCCGTGGCCGGAGCGAGACCGGAGAGACCAGGAGCCTGCCGTACTCGCGCTGGCGGCTGTAGCCCGTCAGCAGGTTGAAGAGATCGGTGAGATCCGATCCCAGCTGGCGGTCCGCCGTCAACAATCCGACGTCTTCGTACAGCCGCGCCGTGCTCGGGTTGTAGTTCCCCGTCCCGATGTGGCCGTAGCGACGGACACCGCCCTCCTCGCGACGAACGACGAGGCACACCTTGGCATGGGTCTTCAACCCGACGACGCCGTAGACCACATGCACGCCGGCCTGCTCCAGGGCGCGTGCCCAGGTGATGTTCGCCTGCTCGTCGAAGCGGGCCTGGAGTTCAACCAATGCCACGACCTGCTTGCCCGCCTCGGCGGCGCGGATCAACGCGCGCACGATGGGGCTGTCGGCGGATGTTCGATACAAGGTCTGTTTGATCGCCAGGACCCGTGGGTCGCCTGCGGCTTGCTCGATGAACGCCACCATCGAGACCTGGAACGAGTCGTACGGATGATGGACCAGCAGGTCTCCCCCACGCAGCACCTCGAAGATGTCCGCGGGATGCTCCCCGTCACCGGCGAGCCGCGGTGGCGTGACCGGGCTCCACGGAGCGGCCTTGAGATCGGGACGGTCCAGTTCGACGAGCGACCACAACCCGCCGAGATCCAGCAACCCGTCGGCCACGTAGACCTCATCGGGATCCAGATCGAGTTCGCGGAGCAGCAGCCCTTTGACTTCATCCGTGATGGTCGAATCAACCTCGAGTCGCACCGGGGTGGCGCCTCGGCGTCTCCGGCGAAGCACGGTCTCGACGGCCTCGAGCAGGTCCTCCGCCTCGTCCTCTTCCAGCTCGACGTCGGCGTCGCGCGTGATGCGGAAGACGTGGTGGCCGATGATCTCCATCCCCGGAAAGAGTTCGCCGAGGTTCGCGGCGATGACCTGCTCCAGTGGGATGAACCGTCCGGCGTCGGGCAGCGGAACGAATCGGGGCAACAGCGGCGGCACCTTCACGCGCGCGAACCGTCGCCCACCCGTCATCGGGTCGCGGACGACCGCGGCGAGATTCAGGGAGAGCGAAGAGATGTAGGGGAAGGGATGCGCCGGGTCGACCGACAGCGGCGTGAGGACGGGGAAGATCCGCTCCTGGAACTCCGACGCCAGGTGGTCGCGTTCGTCGGTGGCCAGCAGGTCCCAGGTCACCAGCCGGATGTCCGCTTTCTCGAGCGCAGGGATCAGCTCGGAAGCCAACACGGTGTCCGCGCGTTGACGGTGCCCCTCGACGCGTTCACGGATCGCGGAGAGTTGCTCACCAGGGGTAGACCCCTCGGGCGTGGCCGTGCCGACCCCCGCGTCCCGCTGCTCCTGGAGTCCGGCGACGCGTATCTGGAAGAATTCATCCAGGCCCTGCGCGTAGATGGCCAGGAACTTGAGCCGCTCCAGGAGCGGAAGAGCCCCGTCCTCGGCCAACGCCAGCACGCGCGCGTTGAACTCCAGCCATGACAACTCTCGGTTGAGGAACCGGGGATCCATGATCTCGGGCATCATCGCCATCTGCGTCCCAGGCTTTGAGGGAAAGAACGCTCAGTCTAATCAGGACCAGCGCTATCGGGAAGGGACGCGGTGGCGGACGGACCCGCGGTCAGGCGTGCTTCAGGACGACCGATTCGATGATGTTCGCGACGTTCTCGAGCCCATCCAGCGCTTCCTCCATCGACTCGATGACTTCCTTCCACTTCAAGACGTCCATCGCCTTGTGATCGCCCGAGAACAGATCTGCGACGGCCCTCCGGTACAGCTTATCCCCTTCGTTCTCCAGGCTGTTGATCTCGACCCAGTACGGTTCGAGTTCGGCCTTGCCCAGCCGGTTGAAGACCTTGACCGCCATCTCCGTCTGCTGCGCGGCGCGGAGCAGGACATCCGCCTGCGCGAGCATCTCCGGACGCGGCTCCTCGATCGCGTGCAGCACGAACAGGTCCGATGCCGCCTCGATCGAATCAAGGACATCGTCCAGCGCGGTGGCCAGGACGTGGATGTCCTCGCGGTCCATCGGCGTGATGAACGTCGTGTTGAGCCGCCGGATGATCGAATGGGTGATCTCGTCCCCCATGTGCTCGCGGTCCTGGATCCGGCGAGCCTTCATCTCGACGTCGGTGTAGTCGGCGACCAGATCCTTCAACAACTCCGCCGTCACCCGGATGTTCTCCGCGGCCTCAACGAACAACTCGAAGAACACCTCGGGCCGTTGCGACACCTTGAGTTTCACGGTTGTTCCTCTCGCTCGACGGGCTTGACCTGTTCATCGCTCCTCGCCTCATCCGGCGGCGACGCCCCGTTGGTCTGACCTTCCTCGACCGCCAGCATGACGAACCAGAAGAAGGCGAGCCCCGCCATCGCGATGTTCAGCCACCAGAACTCCAGGGGGGTCGGAGCGAGCAGCAACACCGAGATAGCGGAAACGGCCAGGAAGAAGAGCGGGCGGCGGCCGAACGTCATTTCCAGACCCCCTTCAGCGCGGTCTCCATCAAGTACGCCACAACGAACGCGCCGGG
Organism: Actinomycetota bacterium; assembly: GCA_040006375.1. GTDB lineage: Bacteria > Actinomycetota > UBA4738 > UBA4738 > HRBIN12 > JANXVR01. Next base: position 5,036 of record JBDTXD010000016.1, on the reverse strand, counting down.
GATGGTGAGTACCCAGGCCCACACGACCCTCCCGGCCACGCCCCAGCGGACCGCCGAAAGCCGCTGCGTCGTACCCGTTCCCACGATCGCGCCGGTGATGGTGTGCGTCGTGGAGACCGGCACGCCGCCCCTCGTGGCGAGCATGATCGCGAGTGCCGCGGCCGTTTCCGCGGAGAACCCCCCCACCGGCTGCACCTTCGTGATCTTGGTCCCCATCGTGTGGACGATGCGCCATCCCCCGAAGAGGGTGCCCAATCCGATCGCAGAGTGCGCCGACAGGACGACCCACGTCGGCACCGATGCATCCGCGGGAAGCTGGTTGTTCGCGATCAGCAGCGCGAGGATGATCCCCATCGTCTTCTGTGCGTCGTTCGCCCCGTGGCCCAGGCTGAACAGGGCCGCCGAGAACAGCTGCGCCCGCCGGAAGCCCCGGTTGAGCTTCTCCACCTTGTGGTAGCGGTGGAAGAGCCAGAAGATGGCGGTCATGATCGTGAACGCGAGCAGGAAACCGAGCAGCGGCGACAGCACGATGAACACCGCGATCTTCTGGAACTCCTCGGCCACGAGCGACGTCCATCCCGACAGCGCGACCGCTGCCCCGGCCATCCCACCAACTAGGGCGTGCGACGAGCTGGTGGGCAGGCCGAGGAACCAGGTGATGATGTCCCAGACGATGGCGCCACACAGGCCGGAGAAGATCGCCGCGTTGTTGAGCACACCCGGTTGCACGACCTTGGAGATGGTCGCGGCCACCGCCGTCCCGAAGATCGCGAAGGCCGCGAAGTTCCAGAACGCCGCCCAGGCGACCGCCTGCTTGGGTGTGAGCACACGCGTCGAAACCACGGTGGCGATCGAGTTCGCCGCGTCGTGGAAGCCATTGAAGAAGTCGAACGCCAGCGCAACGGCGATGATAAAGACGACGGTGATCGTCATGCGAACTTCAGCGCCACGGACTCGATGATGTTCGCGATGCCTTCACAGCGGTCGATCGCTTCTTCGGTGGCGGTCAGCAGATCCTTCCACTTCAGCACTTCCATCGCGCCGTAGTCACCCGAGTACAGGGCCGCCACGGCCCGCCGATACACCCAGTCCCCTTCTCGCTCCAGGAGCTTGATCTCGTTCACGGTGTGTTCCACGGTGTGGAGGTGCCGGAGCCCCCGGACTGCCCGGCGAACCAGCCCTGAGGCCGCGACAAGCGTGGCCACCTGCTGGCGGAACTGCGGGATCACCTCCCGGAGCCCATGCAGCACCAGCAGGTCGCCCACCGCCTCGACATAGTCCAGGACGTCGTCCAGGTAGGCCGCCAGGTGGTAGATATCGGAACGGTCGATCGGGACGACGAACGTCGTGTTGAGCAGGGCCATGACCTGATGGGTCAGGTCATCGCCCCGGTGTTCGAGATCCTGGATGGTGGCCCCGTGAGCGGCTGCGTTGGGAAGGTCATCGACCAGGGCCAGCAGCTCGGCCGCGCCGGCCTCGACGTTCGCCGCCGCGTCCTCGAAGAGGTCGTAGAACGCGAGCTCCCGCGGGATGGCCTGGAACGGCAATCCTCTCCCCCTTCAACGGTCCCGGATCCGATCAGGTATCGGGATCTTCGCCAACATGACGAACCGGTGACCAGGAGACAACACCCAGGGGGCGGCAAGATGAACAGAGGATGAACGGGAGGTGAACGCCCTGCTAGTCGACGAACTTGTACCCGAGTCCCCGGACCGTCAGGAGGTGGGCGGGCTCGTGCGGGTCCGCCTCGATCTTACGCCTGATCCGCTTCACATGGACGTCCAGCGTCTTCGTGTCACCGACGTAATCGGCTCCCCAGACCTCCTCGATCAGGAACAACCTGGTCAGCAGTCGCCCCTTGCGCCGCAGAAGCGACTCCAGGAGTTCGAACTCCTTGGGCGGCAGCGCCACGAGCTCTCCGTTGACACGGACCTCGTGGCGGGCCGTATCCATCTGGACCGACCCTCCGGTCAGGTGCTCCTGCGCCGAAGACACATCCGCGGCGGGCGGGCGGATCGCATCCCGACGCAGCTGCGCCCGCACACGGGAGATCAGCTCTCGAACGGAGAAGGGCTTCGTCACATAGTCATCCGCCCCGAGTTCCAAGCCCGTGACCTTGTCGGCCTCGGCATCCTTCGCCGTGACGATGATGATCGGTACCTCGGACTCCGCCCGGATGGCGCGACACACATCGAGTCCCGAGATCTCCGGCAGCATGAGATCGAGGATCACCAGCGCGGGGGCATCGGCCCTGAACCGATCGAGCGCCGTTCGGCCGTCGCCCGCGACGATGACCTCGTAGCCCTCGCGCTCGAGGTTGTATCTGACCGACTCGGCCAGCGAGGGCTCGTCCTCCACCACCAAGAGCCGGATGGGAACGGTTGGCTCGGTGGCCATCACCCGAGCTCCGGATGCGAGGCATCGGTGAACTCCCTGAACTCACCGGTCAGCAGGAACGCCACCTGCTCGCCGATGTCCACCGCGTTGTCACCGACCCGCTCCAACTGCCGAGCCAGGACGTTCATCCGCAGACCCCAATCGAGCATCTCCGGATCGGCGGCCAGCTTGGCCACCTCCCGGTACATGCCGAGGTTCAGCCGGTCGACCGGATCGTCCATGGCGGGAAGACTGAGGGCGAGCTCGAGGTCTCGGTCGCGCAGGGACGCAAGCGCCGTCCGGATCATCGCCCTGACCACGTCACCCATCTCGTTCAGGTGCGAAAGGATGGTTCCCCCCGGCGGCAGATCCTGCACGGACAGGAAGATCTTCGCAACGTTCACGGCCTGATCGCCGATCCGCTCCAGGTGCAGATTGATATGCAGGATCGCCGATAGACGCCGGAGGTCGCCCGCCACCGGCGTCTGGAGCGCGAGCACCTCCAGGATGCGGCGTTCGACGGAGAGGTAGCGCTCGTCGACCGCATCGTCTTCAGCGATGACCTCACGTGCGAGGTCCGCATCCCGGGTAACCAGGGCAGCGACGGAGCGGCCGATCGCACGCTCCGCCAGCTCACCCTCGGCCAGCACCTCGAGTTCGATCGAATCGAGTTCGTCGTGGAACGCATGCCTGGTTTCACGCATCAGCCGAACCGTCCCGTCACGTAGTCCTCCGTCCGTCGATCTTCCGGATTCGTGAAGACCTTCTGAGTCGTGGCGAACTCCACGACTTCACCGTAGAGCATGAACAAGGTGGAATCCGACACCCGAGCCGCTTGCTGCATGTTGTGCGTCACGATGATGACCGTGTAGTTGCCTTTGAGCTCGGCGATGAGTTCCTCGATCCGCAGGGTCGAGACAGGATCGAGCGCAGACGCAGGCTCATCCATGAGGAGGATCTCGGGCTCGACCGCCAGGGCACGCGCGATACAGAGCCGCTGCTGTTGCCCACCGGAGAGACGCCCGCCGGGTTCCTGCAGCCGGTCCTTCACTTCATCCCAGAGACCCGCGGCCCGCAACGCGGTCTCGGCACGCTGGTGCAGCTCGGCTTTCGGGATCCGTCCAGTGAGTCTGAGCCCCGCCACCGCGTTGTCGATCACGCTCATGGTCGGGAACGGGTTGGGCCGCTGGAACACCATCCCGATCTGCCGGCGAACCACGACCGGGTCTGCGCCCGGCGCGTAGATGTCCCGGTCACCGAACAGGACTTCCCCTTCCGCCCTAGCGCCCCGCACCTCTTCGTGCATCCGGTTCATGCAGCGGAGCAGCGTGGACTTCCCGCATCCCGAGGGGCCGATGATGGCCGTCACCGACCGGGTCTCGGCGGCGACGCTGATCGACTTCAGTACCTGCGTCTTGCCGAACCAGGCGTCGAGTTTCTTCACTTCGAGTGAGGTCACGCGAGCCTCCGTTGCCTGCGGATAGAGGCGATCCGGGCCGTGATGGACAGCACGAGAACCGTGGTCATCAAGGTCAGCGCCGCCCCCCACGCTAGCTCCTGGAGCACCTCCTGAGGCTGCCGTGCCCAAGCGTAGATGTCCAGCGTGATGGTGCTCGTGGGCCGGCCGTACGCGGTGTTCATGTAACTGTTCCCCAGCCCGGTGAGCAAGATCGCCGCCGTCTCACCGAGACCGCGGGAGACCGCGAGCATGACGCCCGTGAGGATGCCCGAACCCGCGGTGGGGATCACGATCCGAAGGACCACCTTCCACCGGGGCACGCCGAGCGCCAGTGCACCTTCGCGCAGATCCTGCGGCACGAGACCGAGCACCTCTTCGGTCGCCCGGGTCACCACCGGCCACATCAGGATCGAGATCGCCAGGGCGGCGGCGTAGGCGGAGAACGAGTGGGTCCACGTCACCACCGTCGCAGCGACGACCAGCCCGGCGATGATGGACGGCGTGGCCAAAAGGGTGTTCGCGGCGAACCGGATGATCGTTGCGAGCGACCCTCGCCCGTACTCGGAGAGATAGACGGCGGTGGCGATGCCGAGCGGAACCGAGAGCAGCACGGCCAACCCGACGATCATGCCGGTCCCCACGATCGCGTTGGCGATGCCGCCTGAGTGCGGGGGATCAAGCGGGCCGGGCGGCAGTTTCGTGAAGAAGTTCGCGTTGATCGCGCCGGCCCCCCTGACGATCACGAACGCGGAGATGACGAAGAGCGGGATCAGGGCGAGACAGACACACACCAGGAGGAAGAGGGAGAAGACCCGGTCTTTCGTCTTACGCGTGCCGGTGAGCCCGGCATGCAGGGGGCGGCGCTGTGTCACGACGGCGCTCATCACCTAGCCTCCGCCCTCATCGGGCCGTCGGGGTCCATGCTCGTCGGGTCGGGCCGACATCTCCATCCGCCGAGCCCCTCTCCCCACGAACCATTTCGACAATGCCGCCAAACCGAACGACAACGCGACGAGGATGACGCCGAGCGCCAGCAGCGAGGATCGTTGCAATGGGTTGGTCGCCCCGTTGAACTGACTGGCGATCGCCGACGCGATGGACTGGCCCGGCGCGAAGAGGCTCGCGCCCAAGGAGGAACCTCCCCCGATGACCATGGAGACAGCGATCGTCTCTCCGAGCGCGCGGCCGAGGCCCAGGAACG
>JBDTXD010000015.1:0-13039 GCA_040006375.1 Actinomycetota bacterium | reverse complement strand
TCCCGGCGCGTCGGGACCGGCCCACGTGCCGATGATGCCGTTCACCGCCATGAACCCCTTCACGACCTCCGACTCGAGCCAGCGGTCAAGGAGATCGGTGGCGCTCATCGTGAACAGTCGCGTGATGTCGGCGACCTTCTTCTCGCTGATCTCCTTGCGGAGCGTCCACGCCACTTGGGCCGCGTCCAGCAGATCCCCCGGTTTCTTGGAACCGAGGTGGGCGGGCGTCCGCATGAGGAGCGGGCCCATGATGGCCGCGATCTCGCCGATCCACGCTTCGAACTCGTAGTAGGCGTCGGCGTCGTTCTTCGAGAAGTTCGAGATGGAGGCGCGGGTGATGGCCTCATCGTCGTGCTGGATGATCGACTTCCCGTTCGGGTGGGGAAGGTAGCCCATCCCTTGGGGGTGGATCTTGTAGCCGAACCGCGCCAGCTGGAGATCCTTCTGGATGGTCGGCGGCATGAGGCTCATCACGTAGGAGAGGGTCGTGACCTTGATATCCGGGGACTCGGGCCAGGGGCTCATGGTGTCGGCGGCGCCGCCGGTCTTGTGCCTTGCCTCCAGGACCACCGTTCGGGCCCCGTGCTTGGAAAGGTAGGCCCCGGCGATGAGGCCGTTGTGGCCGCCGCCGATCACGATGGCGTCGTAACGGTTCGAGTCCATTTTTGAATCTCCGTTCAAAGTCGGGACCTGCGGAGGGTACACCAGGGTCCCTCCGGGAGTGAAATCGCCCTGCGTGCAACGTTCCAGCCGCTCGGTGACACCATTGAACGCAGGCCAATAAAAGGAGGACCTGATGACCACCGAGACCGCAACGTTCGGCGCCGGATGCTTCTGGGGCGTCGAGTACGTATTCCGCCGGGTCCCCGGCGTACTGAACGCCGAGGTCGGCTACGGCGGCGGCGACACGATGAACCCCACCTATCGGGAGGTGTGCTCACACACCACCGGTCACGCCGAGATCAGCCGGGTGACGTTCGATCCCGAGCTTGTGAGTTACGACCAGCTGCTCGAGGTGTTCTGGGCGATGCACGACCCGACCCAGGTCAACCGCCAGGGTCCGGACGTCGGCGACCAGTACCGGAGCGCGATCTTCACGCACTCACCTGAGCAACTAGAGGCCGCGACCGCGAGCCGGGACCGGGCGCAGGCTCGGTCCGAGCGGCCGATCGCCACGGAGATCCGCGAGGCGGGCGAGTTCTACCCGGCCGAGGACTACCACCAGGCCTACTACGAGAAGAACGGGCACCAGCCGTATTGCCACACAGTTCCCGTCGGCACGCTGCGCGAACTCGGTCTCATCGCAAGCTGAGATCGGTGCCACCGTCCGGATCAACTCCGGACGGTGGCCGGACGGTGGCCGTGCCGCGACACCAGCCCTATACTGCCGAACACATGTTCGAGCCCTCTGACCTGAACTCCGAACAGCTGGCCGCAGTCACCCACGACGGCGGACCGCTCCTGATCGTCGCCGGGGCCGGCACCGGTAAGACGATGACGCTGGCATCACGGGTCGGCTGGTTGATCGGTGAACGCCGGGTCCGTCCTGAACGGATCCTGCTCCTCACGTTCAGCCGGCGCGCCTCACGCGAGATGCTCTCCCGCGCCGAACGGCTGAGCGGGGACGACCAGACCGGGCGCGTCGTGGGGGGGACCTTCCACGCGGTGGCCAACCGGTTGCTCCGGCTCCACGGCCGCCCGCTCGGCCTGCGTCCCGACTTCACCGTCCTTGATCAAGGCGACGGCGCCGATGTCATGGATCTCCTGCGCGACGAGTTCGGCTTCAGCGCCCGCGAACGGCGCTTCCCGCGCAAGGAGACCCTCGCCTCGATCTACTCGCGCACGGTCAATGCCGGAGAGAAGCTGGGCGACGTCCTGAAGACGCACTACCCATGGTGCCTGGATGAAGCCGAGGGCATCCGTGAGGTGTTCACCGCCTACACCACTCGAAAGCGCGAACAGAATGTCCTGGACTACGACGACCTGCTGCTCTTCTGGAAGGCGCTTGCCTGGGCGCCGCCCACGCGCGAACCGCTCGCCGCGATGTTCGATCACGTCTTGGTGGACGAGTACCAGGACACGAACGCCTTACAGGCGGACATCCTGGAGGGGATCCGGCCGCACGGGCGGCGGAACCTCACTGTGGTCGGGGACGACGCGCAATCCATCTACGGCTTCCGCGCGGCCACCGTCCGGAACATCCTGGAGTTCCCGGAGCGCTTCCCCGACGCGACCGTCGTCAAGCTCGAACAGAACTACCGCTCGACCACTCCCCTGTTGGCCGCGTCCAACGCCGTCATCTCCCTCAGCCCGCAGCGCCACGAGAAGACGCTGTGGTCGGTCCGTGACGGGGATCGGCTCCCGACCCTGCGCACCTGTCTGGACGAGGCCGAACAATGCGACGCCGTCTGCGAAAACGTCCTGCGGCATCGGGAGGAGGGCGTGCCGCTCCATCGGCAGGCGGTGCTGTTCCGGGCCGCGCATCACAGCGATCTGCTCGAGGTCGAACTCGCGAGAAGGAACATCCCGTTCGTGAAGTACGGGGGTCTGAAGTTCCTGGAGGCCGGACACGTCAAGGACACGCTCGGCGTCCTGCGGGTGCTGGAGAATCCGTTCGATGAGGTGAGCTGGTTCCGGGTGCTGCAACTGCCCGACGGGATGGGGCCGGCAACCGCGCGTCGAGTGATGGAGCAGATCGGTGTTCGCCGGGTGAGCGAGGATCAGCCCTCGCCGTTGGTCAACTTCCTTGACCACCCGATCGAGGTGCCACGGGCCGCACTGGATGGCGTGCAAGAACTGCGCTCAGCCCTCCGGGGCTGCGCGGACCAGGACGTGCTCTTGCCCGCCGCGCAGATCGAGCGGCTCCGTGCGTTCCTGTCTCCGGTGTTCGCGAGGCGGTACGACGCCGCCTCCGCGCGCATGCGGGACATCGAGCAGCTCGAGGTCCTGGCGCAGGGATACGAAACGCGCGGGCGCTTCTTGAGTGAACTGACCCTGGATCCGCCCGCATCCACCGGCGAACTTGCCGGACCGCCCCTCCTGGACGAGGACTGGCTCATCCTCTCGACGATCCATTCGGCCAAGGGGCTGGAATGGGACGCGGTACATGTGATCCATGCGGCGGACGGCATGATCCCCTCGGACATGGCGACCGGCGACGACGACGAGATCGCGGAGGAGCGCCGGCTCCTATACGTCGCGCTCACCCGCGCGCGCGACGCCCTCCACGTCTACTACCCTCAGCGCTACTACCGCCGACCCAAGGGCCTGGAGGATCCACACTCGTTCTCCCAGCTCAGCCGCTTCCTTCCCGACCAGGTGCAGGCGGTCTTCCAGCAGATCGCGCCGACCGTGGTCGGCATCGCCGCGGACACGCCGGGACTCACCGGCACGGCCAACGTCGACGGCTACCTCGCCGCCCTCTGGTCCGACTGAGGCTGCGTACAATCCCGGGCCATGGGGAAGAAGCACCGTAGCGCCGATCACGTACCGAAGAGCCTGTACGAACCCGAACTCCTTCGGCTGCAAGAGGAACTGGTGCAGATGGGCGAATGGGTGCGCGAGGCCGGCGCACGGGTCATCGTCATCTTCGAAGGGCGCGACGCAGCCGGCAAAGGCGGCGCCATCAAACGCGCGACCGAATACCTGAACCCCCGCATCGCGCGGATCGTCGCACTCCCCATCCCCACGGAACGTCAGCGGAGCCAGTGGTACTTCCAGCGCTACGTTGAGCAACTGCCGGCGGCCGGGGAGATGGTCCTGTTCGACCGGAGTTGGTACAACCGCGCCGGCATCGAGAAGGTGCTGGGATTCTGCACGCCGGAGGAACACAGACGCTTCCTCCGCCAGTGTCCGATCTTCGAGCGGCTCCTGGTCGAGGACGGAATCATCCTGCTCAAATACTGGTTCAGCGTCAGCGACGAGGAGCAGGAACGGCGGTTCGAGGCGCGCGTGGACGATCCGATGCGCCGATGGAAGCTCTCGGGCACCGATCTCTCCTCCCGAACGCATTGGGTCGACTACTCGCGTGCGAAAGACGAGATGTTCGTACACACGGATATCCCCGAGGCCCCCTGGTGGGTGGTCGAAGCAGACGACAAACGCCGCGCGCGGCTGAACTGCATCGCGCACCTGCTCACGCAGGTCCCGTGGGAAGCGCGGCCCCTTCCCGATATCGACATCCCGCCGCGTCAGAGCGACGAGGGCTACAAACGGCCGCCGCGCGAGGCGTTCACCTACGTCCCGGATCACGCGGCGACGCTGGACCGCGCGTGAGAGTCCAACCCCTGGCCGTGCTGATCGATCTCTACGACACGCTCGCCTACAGCCGGTGGCCGTGGCTGAAACGCGAGCTCGCCGAGCTGTTGAGCGTCACCCCCGAAGCGGTGGGAAACGCGATGACCGTTACCAGAGAGCTCCGGAGCATCGGGACCTTCCCCGATGTCGAGGGCGACACGCGCAATTGGCTCGAGGCGCTCGATCTCGCACCCGACGACGCCCTGGTGGAGAAAGCCGTAGAGATGGAAGTCAACGCCATGGAAGTCGGCGTGATCCTCTACGAGGACTCCCTGCCCGTGGTGCACGACCTGCGCTCGCGCGGCATCAAGACGGCGTTAGTGAGCAACTGCTCGCACTCGACGCGACCGATCGTGGACCGGCTCGGCCTGGAGGAGGCGTTCGACGCGGTGGTGTTGTCGTTCGAGGTCGGAGCCCGAAAGCCTCAGCCGGCGGTCTATCTGACGGCCCTCGAGCGGTTGCACCTGCAGCCCACCGACGCGGAGAACTGCGTGTTCGTGGACGACCAGGCCGAGTATTGCGACGGCGCTGCGGCGATCGGGCTCCAGCCCCGGCTCATCATCCGGCCGGGAGCGACCCCCGACGAAGGCGTAAGCGTGGACTCGCGCGGGCACGCCATCATCACCTCCCTCACCGACATCCTCTGAGGACTAGACGAGGTCGGCGAGCGCCTCGGCGACGGGCTTGCGGATCCCGGTGATGAACGGGATCTCCTCCTTCGTGAACAAACGCGCCTTCGTGTTCCGCAGTGCCCGGATGCAATCGACGAGCATGTCGGCCGCAGGCGCTTCGAACGCCAGGATCCATTCCCAGTCGCCCAGCCCGAACCCGCTGGTGGTGTTCGCGAGGACCTCGGGGAAGTCACGGCCGAGCAAGCCGTGCTCGCGGAGCATCTCCCCGCGTTCTTCGGCCGGAAGCAGGTACCACTCCGGCGTCCGCACGAAGGGATACACGCAGAGGAACCGCTCCGGAGGGGTGCCCTTCACGAACGCGGGCCGGTGATCGGCTACGAACTCCGCAGGCTTGGTCACGCCCATGAACGTCCAGGTCAGGTCCAGCAGGCTCCCCGCCTCGGTCCTACGGAACTCGACCAGGAAGGTCTGCATGTCATCGGGCGTGGCGCCGTGGACCCACAACATGAGGTCGGCGTCGGCGCGAAAGGCGACGGTCGAATACGTGCCCCGGCACTCGACGCGGCCGGTCCAACGCTTGCGCAGGTCCTCCACCTCGCGAGCTGCGCGGCCCAGATCGTCGGGATCGGCGAACGCCTCCCGGTAGTCGGGTGTGGACATGAAGACGGGATAGAGGGTGTAGACGGACTCGCTGGTGACCTTGCTCATACCTGCTCCTTCTGACCTCGTCGCGGCAGCCCGCTGCTGGCGAGCACCGCGTCGGCGACGTCGCCTGCCGCACGAACGCAGTCGGGGATCCCCACGCCGTCGTAGGAGTTGCCGATAACGAAGATACCCTCGGGCAGGCCCCCGCGGATGCGCTCGATGCGGGCCTTGTGACCCACCTCGTATTGGGGCATCGAGGCGGGCCAGCGAACCACGGCCGTCGCTGCCGGTTCGGCCGGCAGCGGTACGACCGCCGCCAGGTGCCGGGCGCACGCCTGTACGAGATCCTGGTCCGCGGCGTCCAGGATGTCCTCTTCCCCGTCGGCCCCGACGAAGCACCGAACGACCGCCTTGGTTCCCTGCGCCGGGTCCGGCCACTTGGTGCTGAGCCAGGTGGCCGCGGTCATCGGCGCCATGCCGCGCGGGACCACGAAGCCGGTGCCCTCACCGAGGGCGTCCCGCGTCCCATCCGGATAGACCATCAGCAACACGCCGGTGGAAACCGAACGGATGGCGGCCAATCCGTCAGAGGAAGCGGGGGCCAGGTTCCTGAGCTGATCGGCGGCCGCGGCGGGAGGGGTGGCCACGATCACGACGTCCGCATCGAACGACCCGCCGTCATCCGTCGTCACCGTGAACCCGTCCGAGGCGTTCGCAACAGCACCGACCCGCGCGCTGGTTCGGACGCGGTCCCCAAGCGCCTCAGCGAGCGCGTCGGGCAGCGCCGACATCCCGTCGCGTGGCTTGACGAACATGGGAGCGGGTTTCGCGTTACGGGAGTTGCGCTTGGCTGCCTGTGACCCACGGATCAGGCTGCCCTGGGAGCGCTCCCACGAGATGAGCTCGGGGAAGGTGGCCGAGGCCGAGAGTCGGTCGATGTCGCCGGCGTACAGACCGCCGAGCAGCGGGGCGATCACTCGATCGGTGGCCTCGTCGCCGAGGCGGCGCCGGAGCAGGCCTCCAAGGGACTCCTCGACGCCGTCCTTGCGTGTACGGATCAGGAGATCGCGGAGCGCCCGCCGCCGCCCCGCGCGCGAGAGCCCGGGCCACTGCAGCACGTCGCTCACGTCGCCCGGTATCCCGAACGGCGTGTCCCGCAGGTATGGAACCAACCCCCGCTCGGTCCACAGCGATGCTCCGCTGGAACCCGGAGGGACCAGCGGCACGCCGATCTCTTTGGAGAGTTCCAGGGCCCAGGGCTTGCGGGCAAGGAACGAGTCGGGCCCCGTTTCGACGCGGATGCCCCCCACCTGCATCGAACCGATCCGTCCACCGGGGCGTTCGGCCGCTTCCAGAACGGTCACGTCCGCTTCACCCCGGTGCAGGCGGTATGCAGCGGTTAAGCCGCTCACGCCGCCACCCACGACCACCACTCTCATGCGGGCACACCCGCCAGGTGATCGCGCACGACCGTGGCCAGGACGTCCAGATATCCGGGATCCGCGTTCGGCATGCGCGTCCGGCTGAACGCGATGCCCGCATCGGCGGCCAGGGCCTTGGCCTCGATGTCAAGGTCGAAGAGGACCTCGAGATGATCGGCGACGAAGCCGGCGCTGCAGACGACCACGGCGCGTCGTCCTTCCTTCGCCTGTTCCTTGATGACGTCCTCGACCGGGGGACCCCACCACGGATCGGCGGTGCGGCCGGCGCTCTGCCATGCCGTGGCGATAGAAGGGAGGCCGCCGAGTTGCGCCGACACGAGATCGGCGGTTGCGCGGAGCCCGCCGCCATAGCGGCACGCGGGTTCGCAGTCGCATCGCAGACAACGCCGCGTCCCATCCCCCAGGGTGCGCACGGGCAGAGAGTGCGCGGAGAAGATCACGGTGGCGTCCGCGCGGACATCTTCCTCGAGCCGGTCCAGCGCCTCGCCGACCCGCGATGCGAGGAACCGAACGAATGCCGGATGCGAGCCGTACTCCCGGACGTAGGAGAACGCCGGGCCGCCGCTCGCGGCGACATCCTGTTCGATGCGCTCGATGTAGGTCTCGACCGACATCCCCGACCAGTGGGGGGCCATCACGATCCCGATGGCGTCTTGGATGCCGTCCTCGCGCATCTGTCGCAGGCCCTCGGAGATGAACGGATCTGAGTGCTTCATCCCGAGGTACGCGCGATACGTTCGTCCGACGGCGTCCGCGTTGAGCCGTTCGACCAAGCCCTCGGCCTGTGCACGCGTCGTCTCGAGCAAAGGGAAGACGTTGCCGATGGCGGCGTAGCGCTCCTTCAACTCGGCGAGATGCTCGCGGGAAGGTGGCCTCCCGCCGCGGATGTCCGTGTAGTAGCGCTCGATATCATCCGGACCGCTCGCCGTGCCGTAGGCCATCACGAGCACACCGATGGGTGTCGCTTCGCTCACGCGGAGATCCTTTCGGTATCGGTGTGCACCAGGTCGACCACGCGTTGGAGTTGTGCCACATCCGTTGATGGCAGGACGCCGTGTCCCAGATTGAAGATGTGGCCGTCGCGTCCGCCTGCGGCCGTGAGCACCGCGCGAACCTCGCGTTCGGTCGTCTCCCAAGGCGACAGCAACGCCGACGGATCGAGGTTGCCCTGCACGGCACACTCCGCCGGACCTCCGGCTCGAGACCATCCGGCGTCCAGCGGCGTCTTGAAGTCGATGCCGATGCCGTCTCCACCTGCCGCGGCCATGAACGGGAGCAGCTCGCCCGTGCCCACACCGAAGTGGATCGTCGGCACCCCCGAGGCACGGACACGGTCGAACACCGCGCGCACGTACGGCTCCACGGCGCGCCGGTACACATCCGGGTGGAGCGCGCCGACCCAGGAATCGAAAACCTGCAGCACCTGCGCGCCGGCCGTCGCCTGCGCCAGGAGGTGCGCGGACACGATGTCGGTGAGCCGGCACATCAGGGCATCCCACATCTCGGGCTCACCGAATAGGAGGGCCTTGGTTCTCGCGTGGTTCTTGGAAGGGCCGCCCTCGATGAGATAGCTCGCCAAGGTGAACGGCGCGCCCGCGAACCCGATCAACGGAACGTCGAGCTCGGGGCGAAGGAGCGCGATCGCCTCCAGCACCTCGGGCACATCGGTCTCGGGCTCAAGAGGACGGAGCCGTTCGATGTCCGCCATGGTGCGGATCGGCGGCGTCACCACGGGCCCGCGGCCGGGTTCGATCCGCACGGGCACCCCGATGGCGGCCAGGGGCACCATGATGTCGCTGAAGAGGATGGCGGCGTCCAGCGGCATCCGCCCCAGAGGTTGCAGCGTGATCTCTGCCACGAGCTCGGCGTCCTTGCAGGTTTCCAGGATGTCCCGATCCCCCCGTAGCTCTCGGTATTCGGGGAGGTATCGGCCGGCCTGGCGCATGAACCACACAGGGGTCCGGTCCACCGGCTGGCGCCGGATGGCTCGAAGGAACCGGTCCGATGACGGGAGCGTACTCACCCCACCAGCATACGAATGTCCCCTCAACCGCCGGTGCGCGGGAGGTTTGACTCGCATAGGCTGGGGTATCCACAACGGCGGTACCACGTCGGGTGCAGCGCTTCAGGACGGAGGCGTGCCGATCACTATCCGTCCTCTGATGGGAGGCATCGCGATGCGTACGGTCGCCACAGACGACCTGGACCTGAGCGTTGAGCTGGACGTGGATCCCGAACAGGAAGTGACGTTCGAGCCAGACGTGACCTTCGAGCCGACGGAGGCCTCGGCCGTGAGGAAAGAGGCCAGGATGATCGGGCAATCCGCGAGCCGATTCTCTCGCGAGGATACGCCAGACGAAACAGAGAACGAGCGAGCGCTCGCCGGCATGGTCCGCCACCTCGCCGGCCAGATCGAGCGCTTGGCGACCCTGCTAGAGGTCGCCCCGTAGCGCCCGTGAGAGGTCGATGAACGCTCCCCAACGACTCCTTCGACGGATCGACGATCTCCAACAGGCGCACCGCCCTGCGGCGTTCGCGTTCGCGACCGTCAAGAAGTTCGGCGACGACCAGGCCGGGAACCTCGCGGCGCTCGTGGCCTACTTCGGGTTCTTCTCCTTGTTCCCACTGCTGATGGTGGCGGTGACCGTCCTCGGGATGCTGACCCAGGGCAACGCGGCGCTCCGCACCCGGGTGCTCAACTCCGCGCTGCGGAACTTCCCCGTCATCGGCACCCAACTCGGGCAGAGCGTGAAGGCACTGAACGGCGGCGGCCTCGCGTTGGTGATTGCGCTCCTGCTCACGCTGTGGTCGGGCTTGGCGGTCATCAAGGTCTTCGAGAACGCCATGGACACCGTGTGGGACGTTCCGTTCAAGGAGCGAGCGAACTTCTTCAAGAAGACCGCGCGGGCGCTCGTCATGCTCGCCGTGCTCGGTGTGCTGACATCGATCTCCAGCCTGTCCGCGGGGATCGGTGCGGGGAGCCACAGCGTGTGGATGGTGATCGCGGGTGCGTTGCTGGCCCTCGGCGTCAATGTCGTGCTCTTCCTCTGCGCCTTCCGGATCCTCACGTCCGCCGACGTCTCGTGGCAAGCGGTGGCCCCCGGCGCCGTGGCAGGCGCGGTGGCATGGACGCTGCTTCAGGCTGTCGGTGGGTTCTACATCGCCCACCAGCTCAAAGGGGCCAGCGAGGTCTACGGCACGTTCGCCATCGTGATCGGACTGCTCGCGTGGATCTACCTGGGCGCGCAGATCACGCTCTACGCGGCGGAGGTCAACGTCGTTCGACGCGATCACCTGTGGCCACGGAGCGTGCACCAACCACCGCTCACGCCTGCGGACCGGCGCGCGTTCGCCCGGTACGCGAAGCAGGAGGAACGCCTGGACACCGAGGAAGTGAACGTGCGGATCGACGGTCCGTAGCGGCCGATCCGGCGTAGGCTCTGGTCCATGGGAATGTGGATCGGGCTCCGTGTCATCCTGCTGGCGGCGGCCGTTGGCGCAGTTCTGCTATTCCGGTCGCTCGCACGCTGGCGGTTGCCCGAGCCCACGTCGCCCGAGGCCAAGCAAGCGCAGGCGCGACTATGGTCGACGCGCACCATGGATCAACGCTGAGGCGGTGCCCGGCAACGTGCGCGTAGCGATGCTCGCGCCGATCTCGTGGCGTGTTCCACCCCGTCACTACGGTCCGTGGGAACAGTTCGTCTCGCTGCTCACGGAGGGGCTGGTCGAACGCGGGGTGGACGTGACGCTGTTCGCGACGGCGGACTCGGTGACACAGGCACGGCTTATCGGAATCATTCCCCGCGGATACTCCGAGGACCCGGACGTCGACGCGAAGGTATGGGAGGCGCTCCACATCGCCACCGTCTTCGAGCACGCCGGGGAGTTCGACCTCATCCACAACAGCTTCGACTTCCTCCCGCTCACGTTCAGCCGGCTGGTGCCCAAGCCCATGGTCACGACCATCCACGGGTTCTCTTCGGAGCGGATCGTGCCGGTGTTCGAGCGCTACAACGACCGGTCCGCGTACGTGGCCATCAGTGATGCGGACCGGCATCCAAGGCTGCGCTACGCCGCCACCATCCACCACGGGATCGAGATGGAGAAGTTCCCACTGAATGATCACCCGGAAGGCTCGCTGCTCTTCTTCGGGCGGATCCATCCGGATAAGGGAGCCGCGGAGGCGATCGAGGTGGCCGCGCGCGCCGGACTGCCGCTAACGATCGCCGGCATCGTCCACGACCAGGACTACTTCGACCGGTTCGTCGCGCCGCACATCGAGGACGACCGCGTTCGCTACGTGGGTTCGGTCGGACCGGACGAACGCGCGGCACTGCTCGGCGATGCGCTCGCGCTCCTGCACCTCATCAACTTCGACGAACCGTTCGGTTTCAGCGTGATCGAGGCGATGGCGTGCGGAACCCCGGTGATCGCCGTGCGTCGTGGCTCGATGCCTGAGCTGGTCACGCCGGCCGTGAACGGGTTCCTGGTGGACTCCGTCGACGAAGCGGTGGGTGCCGTCGAAGCGGCGCGAATGCTGGATCGCGCAGCGGTGCGAGCGTCGGTTGTCGAGCACTTCGACGTGTCGCGGATGGTGGACGAGTACGTCGCGCTCTACGAGCAGCTGATCGGTCGGGGCCGCAGTGCCGGCTGAAGCGGCACCCTTCCGGCTGGGGGTCAACTACTGGCCCGCCAGAACGGCGATGCACTGGTGGCACCGGTTCGATCCCGAAGAAGTCTCGCGCGACTTCCAGCTGATGCGCTCGGCTCGCATGGACTCGGTGCGGCTCTTCTTGCGCTGGGAGGACTTCCAGCCGGCGCCGGGCGACGTCGATCGCGAGATGCTCGAACGCCTGGTCGGGGTTGCCGACATCGCCGAGCGCGCGGGGATGAGCATCATGCCGACGCTCTTCACCGGACATATGAGCGGGGTGAACTGGCTGCCCGGATGGGCGCTCGGCGGCCCAACCCCGGAGGCGCGTTTCCGGATCGTGTCGGCGGGCGCAGTCGTAGAGGGTGGGGCCTCACGACACTGGTTCACCGATCCCGAGGTGGGTGCGGCGCAAGCGCTCCTGGCATCCGAGGCGGCGAACGCGTTGCGCGGACATCCCGCGCTCCTGGCCTGGGACCTTGGCAACGAGAACTCGAACGTGATCCGGTCGCTCGATCACGACCCCGCCCGGCGATGGCTCTGGGACATGACGTCGGGCATCCATCGATCCGACCCCGATGTGCCGATCACGATCGGGCTGCATATGGAGGATCTGGAGGAAGATCGCGGGATCGGACCCGCGGAGGCGGCCGAGGTGTGCGACTTCATCACGATGCATGGCTACCCCATCTACGCGCGCTGGGCCCGCGGCGCCACCGACGAGCATCTGGTCCCGTTCCTCGCCCATATCTCCCGGTGGCTGAGTGATGGCGCGGACGTCTGGTTCACCGAGTTCGGGCTTCCCACCAGGACCGAGGACGATGCGGATCCGCGCCTGGTCGAGGAGGAGAGCGCCGCGCGCTACACGGCCCAGGTGCTCGACGGACTGCGAGAAGCCGGGTGCATGGGCGCCATGGTGTGGTGTTTCGCCGACTACGACCCCGCCAACTGGTCCGCGCCACCGCTGGACGACGCCATGCACGAGCGTTCGTTCGGCCTGTGGAGAGCGGATGGCTCGGAGAAGCCCGCGGTGGGTGAGATCGCGACTCGCGCTGGGCAACCCAGGCTGTCGGCCCCCGACGACACCTGGATCGACATCGACCCCGCCTCCTATTGGGCGCGCCCCGACGTCGAACTCCCGCGCCTGTACGAACGCTACGTCACCCGCTGACTTCCGTTGCGACCGCTTCGCGCCGTGGCGGAACTAGGAACGGTAAGCGCGAGGAGATGAACTCGCGCGGGAACGCTTCGCGCAGGCGCCAGATCCCCGCGTCAACCACGAAGTGCGCCATGACAGCTCCTAGGTAGACCCCGTAGAGGATCCGTGCGGGCGATGATCCCTCGTGCAGGTGCGACGCCGCGCTAAGCCCGGC
>JBDTXD010000014.1:0-13238 GCA_040006375.1 Actinomycetota bacterium | reverse complement strand
CGACGTGGGGTCCCTCACGTCCATCGCCGTGATCCCTCGGGGGCGAGGCGCCGCGGCCAGGCTCGCACAGGTGATCACGACGACCCTGGACATGGTGAAGGATCCCGCCCACGGCGCACTCGAACTCTGGGCGGCGGCGCTCGCCGACATGGGGATCAGCGAAACCGGAGCCAGAGAGCTGCCCGGCCTGTCCTACCTCCATGCCATGGAGAGCTTCCGAGGAACGTCACACAACCTCCCAGGCCGGACATGACCCTGTTGCTAGACTCGTGCGAACGCGCTGACCTGCGTGTTCGTGACCCGTAGGAGCGTACCTATCGCCACCGCCCTGAACATCACGGAACGCACGTCCGAACCCCCCAAGCTCCGCGTGTTCCGCCGCGTCCGGGAGCTGTACGGATACCGCGAGATCCTCCTGAACCTGGTGCGCAAGGAACTGAAGGTGAAGTACACGGCCTCGGTCCTAGGCGCCGTGTGGTCGCTCCTCAACCCGGTGGTGTTCCTCATCGTCTTCACGTTCGTCGTGATCGTCACCAACAACAACCAGCCTCACTTCCCGGTCTTCCTCCTCTCCGGACTGCTTGCATGGAACATGTTCTCGATATCCATGGCGCAGGGCGCGCGAGCCGTTCTCGACAACGCGAACCTGGTCAAGAAGGTGTACTTCCCCCGCGAGCTCCTTCCCCTGGCGGCGATCGGCGTCTCGTTGGTGGACTTCGTGCTCCAGTCGGGCGTGCTCCTCCTCTTCATGCTGGTCACCCGCTATCACGTGTCCCTGGACGGACTCATCCTCTATCCGCTCGCCGTCCTGACCATGGTCGTGTTCACGGTCGCCGTCACCTTCTGGGTTGCGGCGTTGAACGTTCGCTATCGCGACGTGCAGCACCTTGTGAACCTCGGGCTCGTCGTTTGGTTCTGGTTCACCCCGATCGTCTACTCAGCGTCCGTCGTGCAGAACTACTTCGTGTTCGGGAGCCCGGAGAACGGCGCGGCCACCCACGCGGCGCATGCGATCTTGTGGAAGGCGTACCTCCTGAACCCGTTGACCTCGGTGATCATGGGATTCCAGCGCGCGCTCTACGGCGTTCAGCACGTCACCGATGACCGCGGCGTACACACGGTCCTGCCCGACGTGAGCATCGCGTGGCTAGCGATGCTCTTGGGGGGTATGTTGCTCGCCTCGGTCATCCTGCTCCGCTTCACGTGGGGAACGTTCTTCCGCCGCGCGGGCGATTTCGCAGAGGAGCTGTAGGTGCCGGCCGCCATCGAGGTCTCCGACGTTTCGAAGGTGTTCCGCCTCTACAAGGAGAAGCCGGGTTCGCTTAAGGCGCGCCTGCTCTCAGGTCGGACCCGGGCAGAGGATTTCTGGGCGCTCAAGGACGTGACGTTCGAGGTGCCGCAGGGCAAGTCCCTCGCCCTGATCGGCCATAACGGGTCCGGGAAGACGACGCTGCTCAAATGCATCGCCGGGATCCTGCGCCCGACGGCAGGCGTCATCCGCCAGCGGGGCCGGATCGCGGCCTTGCTCGAACTGGGAGCGGGGTTCCACCCCGAGCTCACAGGCAGGGAGAACGTCTACCTGAACGCCGCATTCCTCGGCCTGCATCGCAAGGACACCGACAAGGTGTTCGCCGACATCGTGGACTTCGCGGAACTGGGTGACTTCATGGACACCCAGGTGAAGTTCTACTCCTCGGGGATGCTGGTGCGATTGGGGTTCGCGGTCGCCGTGCACGTCGATCCGGACATCCTGCTCATCGACGAGGTCCTGGCGGTCGGCGACGAGGCGTTCCAGGCCCGGTGCCTGGAGCGTGTGGCACAGTTCCAGGAAGACGGTCGCACCATCGTGCTGGTTACCCACGCGCTCGACACCGTCCGGCAGATCTGCGACGAGGCCGTGATGCTCGACCACGGTCAGGTCCACAAGAAGGGTCTTCCGGACGAGGTCGTCCGGGAGCTGCGGTTGAAGATCCTCCACAAGGATCTGGACTACGCGACGGAAGAGGGATCCAAGGAGATCGAGATCCTGGGTGCGGAGTTGATCCGGGGGTCCGGCTCCACCGAGGGCGCGGTGCACCCTGGGGAGTCCCTCACCATCCAGGTCGACCTGAAGGCGAACACGCCCATCGAGGACCCGGTGGTCTCCTTCGCCTTGCACGACGGCACGAACCGATACGTCTTCGGCGGTGACACCGTCTCGGAGAAGATCGACCTGGGACGGGTGGATGGGAAGAAGCGCGTGATGTTCCACCTCCGCGCGATGCCCCTGGTCCAAGGAAGGTATTGGGTGACCCTGGGCGTCCATGGGCGCGACGTGAGCCGCGTGTATCACGTGCAAGACCAACGGTATTCGTTCGAAGTGCAGCAGTCCGGCGACCGGAGAGATCAGGTCTTCATCACGATGGACGCTGCGGTGGAAGATCTGTGATCGCGCCCGAGCCCGTTCCGTCCACGACCCGCACGAAAGGCGACGCCATGAACCTCCTCCTGATCCTCATCTCCGTGTGCCTGGCCGGCACCGCGCAGGTAACCCTCAAGCTCGGCGTCGACCGGGTCACGAAGGCCGGGGGAGGCGGTCATATCGCCCTGGGTGGGGGCGGACTGAAAGACCTGGCGACCTCCCCAGTGATCTGGGGCGGGCTGGCTCTGTTCGGTGTATCAGCGATCATCTGGCTGTTCGCGCTCTCCCGGGTGGATCTGTCGTTCGCGTATCCGTTCGCGGCGCTTGGCTACGTGATCATCGTCCTGGCTTCGCTCACCGTCCTGCATGAGTCGGTGCCCCCGCTTCGGTGGGCCGGGGTCGCGCTTATCATGGCGGGGATCGTGTTGGTTGCCCGGACCGCATGAGCCCACCGGCCGCCGAGCTCGCGATCGTCATCGTGAACTTCAACACCCGCGGCTACCTGGAGCGCTGTCTGGCAACCCTGGAGACCCATCGCGGTGCCATCACCACCGATGTACTGGTCATCGACAACGCCTCCCACGATGGGTCGCACCTTCGCGCGGTGGCCGCGCATCCGTGGGCGCGCCTGATCGAGAACCCCGGCAACATCTACCTGTCTCCGGCTTGGAACCAGGGGATACGCGAGACGGATGCACCGTTCGTCCTCCTCCTCAACCCCGACACGGAGTGGCACGAGGGCACCCTGGCCGACTACGTCGCTGTGGCCCGCTCCCACCCGAAGGCGGGGATCATCGGCCCGGCGATCCGCAATCCCGATGGCTCGATGTACCCGAGCGGCCGCCCGCTCCCCAGCGTGGCCGATGCGGTGGGACACGCCTTCCTCGCTCCCGTGCGACCCGGCAACGCCTTCACGCGCCGATATCACATGCAGGGGTGGGACAGAACCACGGAGCGAGCGGTCGACTGGGTAAGTGGAGCGTGCATGCTCATGCCGCGCTCGGCGCTCGAGGCCGTGGGGACCTTCGACGAAGCGTTCCCCCTCTTTGCGGAGGACCTGGATATGGCCACGAGGCTCCGGGACGCCGGATGGTCCGTGTTCTTCACGCCCGCCGTGGAGATCATCCATGCGATCGGTATCTCGAGGGGACACTCTCGCGGGATGAGCCGGATGCATTCGGCCTCTATCCTTCGGTACTACCGTAAGCACCGCGCGTACGGGTGGCGGAAGCTGACGGTTCCGTTCGCGTGGTTCGCATTGGAGTTGCGCGCAGAGATGTCATGGCTCAAGGGGAGGTTCGGTCGCTGATGAAGGCAGTCGTGCTGGTTGGGGGAGAGGGAACGCGGATGCGGCCATTGACAGAGACGATGCCCAAGCCACTCCTTCCGCTCCTGGACCGGCCCTCCCTGGCGCACGTCTTGGACCACCTGGGCCGTCACGGAGTGACCGATGTGGTGCTGTCGAGCCCGTACCTTGAGGAGACGTTCGCGCCGTTCATCGAGTCGAGACACGGGCGTCCACAAGTGACATGGATCACGGAAACAGCGCCTCTGGGAACCGGCGGCGCCATCGTCAATGCGCTTGACCACGTGGGCTCCGAGCCCTTCCTCGCGCTCAACGGCGACATCCTGACCGACCTTGACCTCACGACGATGTGGGCTGAGCACCGTGGGCACCACGCCGCGGCCACCATCGCCCTGCACCATGTCGAGGACGCCAGAGCGTTCGGATTGGTCGTCACGGAGAGCGGCGGCCGCGTGTTCGAGTTCCGGGAGAAGCCGGCCGAGCTCATGCCCGGGGACATCAACGCGGGTACGTACCTCATCGATCCGGCTGCGCTGGGTTCGTGGAAGCCGGGGGAGCCCTCCTCCATCGAACGAGACATCTTCCCGGCGGTGATCGCCTCGGGCCGCCCGGTGTTCGGGTTCCCCTCCGATGCCTACTGGCTGGATCTCGGCACGCCACAGAACTATCTTCAGGCGCATTTCGACATGCTGGAGGGCAAGGTCCACGACGTCACCTATGCCGCGCCGTGGGTCGCCGAGAGCGCGCAGGTCGATCTGCGGGCCCACCTCGGGCGCTGGGTTGCCGTCGGGGCGGGCGCGGATGTCGGAGCCGACGCACAGATCGACGATTCGGTGCTGCATCCGGGCGCTCGGGTCGGCGCGGGGGCCAGGGTCCTGCGGAGCGTGGTCGGCTCGGGCGCCGAGGTGGGACCGGGGACCACGCTGGAGGACTCCGTCTTGGGCCGCGGGGCCGTTGTCCCGGAGGGCCTTGCGCTGCAGGGAGAGCGGGTCAGCTCGGACACGACGTATCCACCCGTCTGACCGTCCCCCGAACGGCTGCTCGAGTCCCAGGGCCCTCCAGCCGATGTGATAGCGTGCCAAGCCCGACCCCGGGAACCCTCCCTTTGATGATGCGACGTCTCTTTCCGTTCGTCGCCGCGGCCTTCACGGTCGCCGCGCTCGCGCTACCGGCCTCAGCCGCCGGCTCTCAAGCCGGGAATGGATCGGCGCTGCAGTCCGGTCCAGAACCCGATCCGGGCGCGGCGCTCCGGGGACCCGGCAACTTCACCTTCTACGGTTCCGGCTGGGGACACGGCCTGGGGATGTCGCAATGGGGCGCGTACGGGCTGGCCCACAAGGGATGGAATCACACCCGGATCCTCGAGCATTTCTATTCGGGCGCGAACGTCGCCAAGGACATCTTGCCCAAGAACATCAGGGTCGGCCTCACGTCGGGGAACTCGGTAGTCACCCTGCACGCGGTCAACGGGCCGGTGACGCTCCTCACGGGCGATCACAAGACGGGCCACGTGGTGGGCAAGATCCCCGGGGGGAAAGCCTGGACGGTGCGCGCCGCGGACACGGGCTACAAGATCCTTGACCAGAACGGTTCCCAGGTTGGCGGCCACCCGGTGGGTGGCCCATCGCTCGATCTCTTCGCCACGTACGAGCCCCACGGGGCGCGCGTCACGATCCCGCAGGCCGGCGCGTCCTACGACCACGGGTACATCCAGTTCGAGATGACGGGGTCCTCTCACGCGCACCGCATGAAACTGGTGCTCCCGATCTCGCTTGAGGATTACCTGCTCGGTATCAGCGAGATGCCGAGCAGTTGGGCCACCCAGGCCCTCCAATCACAGGCCGTGGCCGCGAGGAGCTACGCCGTGTACAAGATCCGCCACTTCCCTGTGCAGGCGGCGTGCGGCTGCAACGTGGTCGACGGCTCGGGGGACCAGGTCTACGCCGGGTGGAACAAATCCAGCGGTCCCGACGGGGCGCGTTGGGTGCATGCGGTCAACGCGACGAGGTCCCAGATCGTCGAATACCAGCACTCCGTCGCGGACACGTTCTACACGGCGTCCGACGGTGGCCACACCGAGGACATCCAGGTCCAGTGGGGAACGCCGCAATCCGCATACCCCTATCTGGCGGGTGTTTGCGATCCGGGCGAAGCTGCTGCACCGGGGGATCCCTGGCTCAACTGGTCGAAGACCCTTTCGGCCGGCACCGTGACCAGCGCACTTGGACTGACGTCCCAGCTCAACACCGTGTCGCGGTTCGGCGGCGGCAACCGTGGAGATTCCGGACGGATCGCCAAGATCACGGTCTACGGCACCAACGGCAAGTCGGCCTCCGTGAGCGGATCGGATATCCGCGCCCGCCTGGGTCTCTACGATGACCGTGTCTGGATCAACTCGAACCGCAACATCCTCTCCGGGATCCGATCGCGGTATGACAAGGAGAACTGCGCGCCCGGGCTCCCGACGGGTAAGAAACGATCCGTCCACGGAGGCAGTAGCCAGAACTTCCAGCAGGGCGCCATCTACTCGAACAAGAAGGCGCACGCCAACGTGTGGCTCCGCGGCGCGATCCTGGACGAGTACCACGCCGCCGGCGGCCCCGGTGGACGCCTCGGCTTGCCCACCAGCCAGGTCAGCGATCTCACGAAGGGGCGCAGGGCGCTCAACTGCCCCAGCGGTTGTTCGAAGATCAACATGACCCACGGAAGGATCTATTCGAAGGGCGGCGTCGGTGCGAGTGCCCTGTGGGGCAAGGTGCTGCAGGCATACCTGGACCACGGCGGGGCCACGGGTTCGCTCGGCTTCCCCACCTCACGTGTGCACGGGGGCGGGGGATCCAGCAGCGCCACCTTCGAACACGGCACCATCACGTGTACCAGCTCCGGCTGCAACGTGAGCTGACGGTCCCCCCTCGCTACATCGTGGCGTTCGGTTCGCGTGCCAGTCCGATGTAGGTCTGGCCGGCGATAGGGGCGCCCACCAACTCATGCTGCGCCGCGAACTTGAAGGCTGCGGCGAGGCTGGGTTTGGCGCACGTCTCCACGCTGTGCCAGGCAACGACCGCCATCTGCACGCCCGCAGGTAGGACACCCGACTTCCCTTGGTCCGGATAGCTATACGGAGCGACGATCAGCTTGGACTGACCCGCCTGGACCGATGCCCCCTGTTTGTAAAACTCCACGATCCGGGCGATCTCGGGGTCGTTCGCGATCGCGGGCGCGTACCAGATGACCACCCCGGCATGCTCGAGCGAATGGATCGTCTGGTAGACGTCGGGCGGGGAGTCGTACAAACCCCCGGGGAGCGGGACAGGGTTGTGCGGACCGGAGGCGGGGGGGACGGTCGCATACGTGCTCAGTGGCGGGGGGGTCGGGACCGTTGCATCGCCGATGTGGTGGTGGTCGATGTCGGGGTCTTCGCCCGGCGCGTTGTCGTAGGTCGGCGTAGGGGAGACGGTGGTGCACCCTGCGGCTTTGGTCGCCGAATCGGCCTGATCGATCAGCGTTTTCATCGTTGGGATCCCCGAGGCGGAAGGCGTCTTCCCCTTGTCCGAGGCGAGCGTCACCACGGCAACGACGGCCACGATCGCGGCCACGACCAGGGCGATGCCGATGGAGCGGTTGCGCTTGCGGGCCACCATCTCCCGCTCGATCTTCAGGCGTTCCAGGCGGGCCTGCTCTTGACGCTCGGCCTTCGTCAGGCGGGCGCCGGCGTTCTCGCCCTTCGATCCCCGGTTGCTCAACCTGTCCTCCCATGCACTCCGGCGATGCACTCCGGCCGCCGTCGCCGACCGATGCGGTGGGTCAGCCTACCGAAAGACCGCCCGTTCGGAGCCTTGCGCCCCGCCCGCTGGGTTCTTATGCTCGGGCGGTCTTCCCCAGAGCGGCCGGTCGTTCGCGCACCGGCGTGGCTGAGAGGGGGCAGGATGGCGAAGACCGATGACACCATCCAGGTCGGCGAGGCCGGACCGCGGGGTGGACTCGACGGGTTCTTCGAGATCACCGCGAGAGGCTCAACCGTCAGAACCGAGGTGATCGCGGGCATCACCACGTGGTTCACGATGGCCTACATCTTGTTCGTGAACCCGGAGATCCTCGGGCTCGGCGGGAAGGGGCTTGCGTTTCCGCAGGTCTTGACGGTGACGGCACTAGCTGCCGGGGTCATGACCATCTTGATGGGCGTTGTCGGCAAGTACCCGTTTGCGCTTGCGGCGGGCCTTGGGCTGAACGCCTTCGTCGCCTTCAGTCTGGTGGCCTCGGGCCGGCTCTCGTTCCCGGAGGCTATGGGTGTCATCGTCGCGGAGGGGATCCTGATCACGATCCTCGTGCTCACGGGGGTCCGGGAGGCGATCATCGACGCGATCCCTATGGACCTCAAACGCGCGATCGGGATCGGGATCGGCGCATTCATCGCGTTCATCGGCCTGGTTCTCGGAGGCGTCGTCCACGGTCAGTCACCGACGCCGCCACCGTCCGTACCCCCCGTCGCGCTGAGCGCCGAACTCACGACCTGGCCCGTCGCGGTGTTCGTCGTGGGCCTCGCGATCACGGGAGCGCTGGTCGCGCGAAAGAAGCGGGGTGCACTGCTCGTAGGCATCCTCGTCTCAACGGTCCTTGCGACCATCGTGAACGAGATCACCCACCTCGCCGTATGGCACAACGGGATCGCGGCGGTGCCGCACAAGATCGTCGACGCCCCCGATTTCCACCTCGTGGGGCATTTCTCGTTCGGGTTCATCTCGGCCCTTGGGGGCGTGACCGCGATCGCGGTCGTCTTGTCCGTGATGCTCTCGGACTTCTTCGACACCGTGGGAACCGTCATCGGCATCGGTGGTGAGGCAGGTCTCTTGGACGAGGACGGGAAGCTCCCGGGGATGAAGCGGGTCCTTCTGGTCGATTCGCTGGCGGCAGTGGCCGGTGGCGTCACCTCGAGCAGTTCCAACACCACGTTCATCGAAAGCGCGTCGGGTGTTTCCGACGGCGGCCGAACCGGGCTGGCGGCCGTCGTGACGGGGACGCTCTTCCTGATGGCGATGTTCTTCTCACCGATCGCGGGGATCATCCCGCCGGAAGCGACGGCGCCGGCGCTCGTGATCGTCGGCTACTTCATGATGACGCTCGCCAAGGACATCGATTGGACCGACGCGGGCGTCGGCATCCCGGCGCTCCTGACCATCGTCATGATGCCGTTCACCTACTCGATCACGAACGGTGTAGGGGCGGGGTTCCTCGCCTATACCGCGATCGCCGTCCTTCGTGGGAAGTGGCGTGACGTGCACCCGCTTATGTACGTAGTGTCCGCCGTGTTCGCCTGGTACTTCCTGCACGGAGCGGTCTAGGACCCGGAGCGGTCTAGGACCAGGTCAGGAACTCGTCCAGCTGCATCGGGGGCCGGGGCCGGGAGGCTCCGCCCTCCGGCTTCGGGCCTGCGGCCACGGTGCCCAGGGCGAACCACCCGTCGGCCATGCCGAGGGCGCTGTGTGTTTCCTCCTGACAGAAGAGCGTCGAGCTTATCCAACAGCTCGCGATGTTCTGCGCGCTGAGGCCCAGGAGTAGGTTCTGGATGGCGGCCCCGCCCGAGAGCAGGAACATGTCGCGCTCCGCGCCGCTGCGCTCAGGGTCTGCGTACGGATGCGATCCGTCGAACCGCACGAAGGGGACGATCAGGAGTGGCGCCGCGCCGAGCACCGCGTCGCTCTTCGCGATCCGCGCCTCGATGACATCCGGGGTGGTGCCGTCACCTCGGAGATCGGTCCGCCACGCGTCGGCGATCGCCCCGAGGAGGTGCGCGCGGGCGGCGGCGGACTCAAGCACGGCGAAGCGCCACGGGCGGGTGTGGTGAGGCGCCGGGGCGGTGCACGCCGCCTCGATGGCGGCGATAAGCCCCTCGCGGGCGACCGGGCCATCACCGAAGGCGCGCACGGTTCGCCGATCGTGGATGGACTGCATCGGTGAGCTCCTGAAGAGATCCTCGCCGGCCGGGCGAACGAGCGCGCGGGCGGGGAGGTCGGGCGCGTTCGGGTATGGCTCGACCCCGCGGATGAGCGCGGCAGGGATCCGGCCCGCCTTCGGCATGACCAGGCCGCTCGCGGCCGCCAGCTCGTCGGCGACCGCGACCACGGTCATCTCCAGCGGCCGGCCCGTGTGATCCGAGGTTCCCCGCAGATCTACCGCCGAGGGGATGCTCGCGGCGCCGATGGCCACGTTGACCAGCCCGTTCCGCCAGGCGCGCCCGAACGTGTCGGTGATGACGATCCCCAGAGAGATGCCGAGTCGCGCCCGCAGTCCGGTCCGCAGACGCTCGGCGCTCGCGTCCGGGTCCTCGGGAAGTAGAGCGATGACGCCGGCGTCCAGGTTCGACGCGTCGACACCGGCGTTGGCGCACACGAACCCATGCGAGGTCTCGGCGATCACCAGGTCGCCCCGCCGGGCGACAACGCGGCGGGTCTCCGATGCAACCCACCGTCCGCGATCGGACCCCTGGACCAGCCGGCCCTCGGCCTTCGAGATGATCTTGGAGGTCACCGCAAGGATGTCGCCCTCCGCGGGGTTCAGCGGGCCGAGCGCCTCGGCCAGCAGGTCCACGAGATCCGCGCCGGGTTCGATCTCCGGGAGACCCGGTACGGGGAGGATCTCCACGTTAGGCCACCGAGCCGAGCACGACCCGGGCGAGCGCCTCGGACACGTCATCGTCCCGCATCACGGTGTCGGTCACCTGGACGGGGATGGCGAGTTCGTCGCGGATGGCGGGGGCCAGGGCCACGTCGGTCTGGTCGATGACCCAGGCGCCGAGCAGGTCGGCGTAGGCGCGCGCGACCCCGGCGGCGCTCACCTCCATCCCGGCCGAGGGCATGAGTTTGTCTGCCATCCCGGCCAGCGGCGCGCCGCCGACGATGGGAGAGACGCCGGCAACAACGGCGCGTCGGGCGGCGACCGCGCCCCGGACGCCTGGAACTGCGAGGACGGGGGCGACGGAGACCACGGGGTTCGACGGGCAGATCAACACGACGTCGGCCTCACCGATGGCGTCCAGCACTCCGGGCGCCGGCCGGGCGGCATCGACCCCGGCGAACCGAACGGACTTGACCTCGTCCCCGGCGCGCCGACGGACCCAGTACTCCTGGAAATGCAGGTCCAGGGCCGCGCCGGTTGCCGGATCGACCGCGTCGATCCGCGTGGTCAGGACATCGTCGGTGGCCGGCAGCAGCCGCGCGCTGACGCCGAACCGGGCGCAGATCCGTTCGGTGACGCCGCTGAGGGTGGCGCCGGAGGCCAGTTCCCGGGTTCGGTAGAGGTGGGTCGCGAGATCGAGGTCTCCCAGGGAAAACCACGCCGCCTCGGGGTCGAACGCCGCAAGTTCCTCGGTTGCCCGGAAGGTTTCGCCCCGCCGGCCCCATCCCCGTTCCCGGTCGAAGGCACCCCCGAGCCAGTAGGTGACTGAATCAAGGTCCGGGGAGATGTTGAGTCCGTGCATGACGATGTCATCACCGACATTCACGATGACCGTGACGTCCCTGGCTGGCACCACGCGGAGCAACCCGCGCAGGAACTTCCCCGCGCCGATCCCACCCGCCAATGCCGCGACCTTCATCGCGCTACAGCGTAGTAGGCTCGGCCGCATGCCCCAGCCCACGCTCCCACAGGTGCGTCGAGCGCTCGCGCGCGCCGAGGCCGGGAAAACGTTGTCCGAACCCGAAGCCGAGGCGTTGTTCGCCGCCGCCGGCCCTGACCTCGAGCGACTCCAACGCATCGCGGCCGGCCTCCGCGACCGGGGCTTCGGGGATATCGTCACCTACTCGCGCAAGGTGTTCATCCCCCTGACGATGCTCTGTCGCGATCACTGCCACTACTGCATATTCGCGAAACCACCGGCGAAGCTCGATGCGCCCTACCTCACGCCCGAGGAGGTCGTGGCCATCGCCTTGCGCGGCCGGGATGCAGGGTGCAAGGAAGCGCTCTTCACCCTGGGCGACAGGCCCGAGGAGCGGTATCCGGAGGCCCGCGAGTGGCTCTCCGCGCGCGGCTACTCCACGACGCTGGACTATGTGCGTGCCGTCGCCATCCGCGTCATCGAGGAGACCGGGCTGCTGCCCCACCTCAATCCGGGGGTCATGAGCTATGAGGACATCGCGCGGCTCAAGCATGTGAGTGCCTCGATGGGGCTCATGCTCGAAAGCACCAGCGACCGGCTCGCCGCCAGGGGCGGCCCCCATTTCGGGTCGCCGGACAAGGCGCCCGCGGTGCGGATCGGGACCCTCGAGGACGCGGGCAGGATGGCGGTCCCGTTCACCACCGGCATCCTGGTGGGGATCGGGGAGACGCTCCTGGAACGGGCCCGGACCATCCTAGCGATCCGTGACATCCATCGCCGCTACCGCCACATCCAAGAGGTCATCGTGCAGAACTTCCGCGCGAAGCCCGTCACCGCGATGCAGCACGCTCCGGAGCCGACCGATGACGAATTCGTAGCGGCGGTGGCGGCCACGCGGGTTCTCATGGGTCCGTATGTGAGCGTCCAGGCCCCTCCGAACCTTTCCGACCCACTGCAGCAGGGCCGATTGCTCGATTCGGGGATCAACGACTGGGGCGGCGTGAGCCCGCTCACACCCGATCATGTGAACCCCGAGCGCCCCTGGCCTGCGATCGAGGCGCTGGCGGCAACCACTGCAGCACGGGCGAAAACGCTCCGCGAACGGCTCACCATCTACCCTGCGTTCGCCGCCAAGCCCGACCCGTACCTCGCGGGCAAGATGCGCGCGCCGGTCAACGCGCTCCTTGGCAGCGACGGTCTGGCGGTCGCGGGTCAGAGGCCTGAGCCGATCGCGTGGCAGGACCCCGACGTCATGTGGAAACCGCGAACCATCGAACTCACGTTCGCGAAGGCCGACGGCGCCGGGTTGCGGGAAGACGCGACGGCCGTCTACGGCGGTTTCGACGCAGGCGAGGTTGCCGCGGCCTGGTATGCCAACGCACCGGCGCCCGCTCGCGTCGATGCGGGGATCCGCAGCGCCCTCAAGAAGGCGGCAGCTCACCGTTCGCTGAGTGACGCCGATGCTCTGGCCCTGTTCCGAGCCGAAGGCGCTGCGCTGGATGAGCTGTGCGTCGTGGCGGACGGACTCAGGCGGGAGGCGGTGGGGGACGACGTCACCTACGTCATCAACCGCAATATCAACTTCACCAACGTGTGTTATGTGGGGTGCCGGTTCTGCGCGTTCGCGCAGCGAGAGGCCGATCCCGAGTCCTACACCCTCACGCTGAAGGAGGTCGCCGACCGCGCGCAGGAGGCATGGGAGTGGGGAGCGACCGAAGTGTGCATGCAGGGCGGCATCCATCCGGATCTGCCCGGTTCGTTCTACGTAGCCCTTCTGGATGCCGTCAAAACCCGTACGCCCGACATGCATATCCACGCGTTCAGCCCCATGGAGATCCTCAACGGATCGACGAAGCTGGGGGTCTCGTTCCGCGATTTCCTCTCCGAAGCGAAGGACCACGGATTGGGCTCGATACCCGGAACGGCGGCCGAGATCCTCG
>JBDTXD010000013.1:0-13922 GCA_040006375.1 Actinomycetota bacterium | reverse complement strand
GATCCTCCAGGCCGTCCAGGAGATCCTCAGGCTTGAGTCCCAGCAGGTCCATCGTAAGCGTAGAGCGCGGATCTCGCGCGGTGAATCAGTTGCAGGTGCAACAGCCTAGTCCGGGTCCCCAGATACGACAACGCGCTACGCGCGGTGGATACGGAACGACACCGAACCCTGGCACGCATAGCCGTCGTCGATGCAATAGCGAACGGTCCACTGCCCCGGCCCCAGCGGCCAGGACGTATGGGACTCCGGCCCGATCCAGAGGGCGCCGTTCACTCGGGCGCGGACGTAGCGCCACGCGAGGTAGTAGTCCACCTTCGGGTTCGAGGCGTTGGTCCGGTACACACCCAGCCAGTCGTTGCGGTTGCCGTAGCCGTTCTTCCAGGCGATCCGGATGCGATGGCCTTGCGTGACGATGGGGTGCGGTGTGGTCAGCGTGGGCGTGGCGTCCGGGGGGACCACCGAGACGCGGACCCGCCCGGCGTCGGACCCGCCTGAAACCAACGCGACGTCGAAGTCGCCGGGGGTGAGAGATCCGGTCTCGAACTCGACCGACCCATCGAGCGAAGCGGCCGGCTTGGAGTCGATCGGTGCACCGACGTCATCCCCGGCCGGAAGGAGTTCGATCGTGTCTCCGGGGCCCGACCGGTGATAGGTGACCTCGATCTGCGCCCCCTGGGTCACGCGGGTGTCGGCGACAGAAACCAGCGGGGGCGGGCTCACCGGGCGAACGGTGAAGGTCCCCAGGACCGCGCGGTGATCGCTGGGCCAGGGCTTCATCGGCACGGTAACGTCCGGCGTGTGTGGCGCGCCGATGGTCTCAACGTTCTTCGTTTGCACCGCCCCTGCGTTCCAGATGAAGTCCATCCGGAATAGCAGGTGTGAGGGGTTGATCACCGGCTTGAGATCCAGGTACGGCGAGATCCAGGTCGTTCCGGGGAAGGTGAGCGGGTCGGGGTGAACCTGTCGATAGGAGTCGCGGAAGCCCATGTGCTCCATCGCGAGTGAAAGGGGCCAGCGGAACGGGTAGTTGAACCGCGGGTTCGCGCGCACCACCGCAGGCGTCCAGTCGCGCCAGGACGAGGAGTTGAAGTCCCCCGTGAAGAACATGGGGACACCGGCCGAAACCAGAGGCGAGACCTGGTGCAACCACGGGCGGATGTAGCGAAGGCGCGTACGCCGTTCGATGTGCATCACCTGGGCACGTGGATGCCCCGTCGTGATCTTGCGGAAACCGGACGGGTAGGAGGGCAGATGCGTGTCAGCGAAGGCAACAACCTTGCCGGGCGCGACCTCGACGTATCCAACATACCCATTGGCGCCGGGCGGTTCGATGATGGGATATCGCGACAGTATGTAGAGGCGGGACGAGGCGTACCAGCCGAGCTTGTCTGCCATGAGCCGCATCTCGCCGAATGGTTCCTGCACGCCGACGATGTCGGCGTGAGATGCACGGATCACCCGCAGCACGTCCTTGATGGCGGCCGTGATCTTCGGGGAGTCGGGCTTGTGATAGTTCCCGGCCCATTCGTCGCCGCCGGTGTTGAAGGTCAGAACCTTGAGGGAGATCGCGGGCCTGTCGCTGGACGCGTCGGCGCGGGCATGTGTGGGGCCGATGGTGATCGAGACGGCCAGGCCCGCCGCGACGAGCAGCCCGGTTCCCAAACCAACGCCCCGCCGGCTCCGGCTGATCGCCTGCATAGGGGGAACCCTATGCCTCACCGCGCCGAGGCTGGTAGCCACCGGGGGTGACCTGCGGTCACGGGATGGGCGGCGTCGTCAGGCAGCCGGCCGGACGGCCGACCTTCCGCAGTCCCTCCAGATCCCCCGGTCCGAACGTTCCCATCCCACCGCCCGCGAACTCCATGAGCTCCCCCTGCTGCTTCACGTGACCCAGACCCAACACGTGGCCGAGTTCGTGCAGGATGGTGGCGCCCTGGACATAGGGCGACCCGAAACCGGGTGGGTAGCCGTCCTGGTCGTTGATCACGACGAAGCCGCTGACGTACTGATGCTGGGCCGCAGACCCCCACATCGGTCCGCCGATGCCGATGGCTTCCCTGCCCTGCTTGTCCTTCGAGAACCTGAACGCGGACATCTCTGGGTCGACCCATGCGATCAGCACGGGGGCCCACCGGTTGCCGTACTTGAACGGCTGGTAGGGCAGCCGCTCGGGCGAGGGCACTTCGGTGGTCGTCCCGTCGTACTTGAACGCGATACCCGACGCGTCGGAGATGGTCTTCACCGCCGCGGCGACGTCCTCCAGCGAGCCCGGCGGTGCGTGGAGCGGGTTCACCACGTAATGGATGGTCGCGCACGGGTTCCATCGAACGGGCCTGCCGCTGGTGGATGTGTCGATGAAGGCGTACTCGCCCGTGTGCGCGGAGGCGTTGTAGGTGATCGCGGGAAGGGACGCCGCGAGCACGACGCCCGCAAGGACCAGCAGGGACACCACAAGGATCCACGGCCGCCTGCGCCGCTTCTGTGGTGGCCACGAGCTGAAGGCTGGTGGCGGAGGGAACGCAGACCGAGGCAGATCCGGCCGCGGCGGGACCGTGGGGAAACCGGCGGGAGCACGACGATCCATCTCCATCGATGCTAAGAGCTTCGGCGCGAAAAGGTATGGGCTTCAGCGGATCCGGCGACGCCGGTCGCCGGGCCCATACACCAGCAGGACGCGGGCACGGAGCGCGCCGGCCGTAACCGGGCCGAAATGGCGGCTGTCGGTGGAAGCGGCCTCTCTGTCTCCCTGGACCCAGTACTCGTCGGCCGCCAGGGTTCGTTCGCCGATCGCGTCTCCAGGGACGTGGATGATCCGCTTCACCAACTCGTAGCCCGGGCGCCCGGGATGCTCCACCACTACGACCTGTCCGCGCTCGAACCGGCGGGCGGGAACCGCCAGCGCCCAATCGCCAGGCAGGAGGGTGGGCATCATGCTGGGCCCCTCGATCTCGACGCGCTGGGGGCGCCATCTGATGCACGCCCACGCCACGCCGACGGCGACGAGCACGGCGGCCGACCTGGCGGCGAACGGATCTGAGCGTCGGTGATAGGTTTCGTCTTCCAGAGGCGGAAACCCTTCAGAAGGAGGCGGTTCCATGTTCGAAGCATCCCTCAAACCGCGCCGAACCGTGCACGCGCACTGCGACCTGCCGTGTGGCGTGTACGACCCCGCGCAAGCTCGCATCGAGGCCGAATCGGTGAAGGCGTGCCAGGAGAAGTTCCAGGGTTCGGACGACGCCGAGTTCAAGGCGCGCGCGGTGTCGATCAAGGAAGAGCGCTCCACCATGGTTAAGGAGCACCTGTGGGTGCTGTGGACCGACTACTTCAAGCCCGAGCACTTGGAGAAGCACCCAGACCTGCACGAGAAGTTCTGGAACGCGACCAAGCTGGCCGGAGCCGCCAAGAAGTCGAACGACCCGGCGCAGGGACAGCAGCTCCTGGATTCGATCGATGAGATCGCGAAGATCTTCTGGGAGACGAAGGCCTAAGCGCTCACCGGCACCAGACATCGCGAGGGGCGGGGTCCGAAGACCCCGCCCTTTCGCGTGCGGCGACGGGCGTGGCCGTCGGTCCTCACCCGTTCGCGCGAACAGGATGTCTTCCTTCGCTCGCGAGATGGACCCGGCGGTGGCGGAGCGGGTCTGGCGTCGCCCCACCACCGCCGTGGTCTCATCAGGAGGTATCGGCCGTGGCGGTCTGCCGGTGCAGGTACCGAAGGTCGGTAGTTGTGGGACGAACGGCTGATAGGCTCGCCGACCGATGAAGGATGTGGGGTTGGTCGGTGTGCCGTTCAGCGGGAAATCGACCCTGTTCACCGCGCTGACCAGGGCGGGAGCGGCCGGCGGCCAGGCGAACGTCGCAGTCGTGCAGGTGCCCGACCCCAGGCTGGATGTCCTCACCCAGAAGGAGGGGTCGAAGAAGACCGTGGCGGCGCAGGTTCGGTTCGTCGACGTCCCGGGTGGACTCACCAGCACGCAAGGCGTGGCGAAGCTCCGGGAGGTGGACGCGCTCGCCCTGGTGATCCGGTGCTTCGGGACCGACGCGAAACCGGCGGAGGAGCTTGCCGATGTGCGCGGCGAACTGTTGCTGGCGGATCTGCAGGTCGTGGACTCGGCGTTGCAGAAGGCGACCAAGCGCGGGAAGGGCAAGACCACGGCCGAGATGGTGCCGTTGCAGAAGGCCCACGAGGCGCTAAGCGCGGAGACCCCGCTCCGCGCGGCCGGATTGGAACTCTCCGAGGAGGCCGAGCTCCGAGGGATCGCGCCGCTGACGTTGAAACCCGAGGTGGTCATCGCGAACCTGGAGGAAGGGACCCAGGTGCCGGAAGATCTTGGGTCCGGCGCGGCCGGCGTCTACGCCTCGATCGAAGCGGAGACCGCCGAGATGGAACCGGACGAAGCGCGCGCGCTGCTCGAGGAGTTCGGCGTGACCGAACCGGGTCTGGAGACGGTGATCGCCGCGTGTTACGCCGCGATCGACCTCATCACGTTCCTGACCACCGGCGAAGACGAAACGCGTGCCTGGGAGGTGCGACGCGGGGCGAAGGCGCCCGAGGCCTCCAGCGTCATCCACACGGACCTGGAGCGCGGCTTCATCCGCGCAGAAGTCATCGGCTACGACGAACTGGTCGCCCAGGGTTCGATGGAAGCTGCGAAATCCCACGGCAAGATTCGCGTGGAGGGTAAGGACTACGTGGTCGCCGAGGGAGACATCCTCCACGTCCGGTTCGCAGTGTAGCCAGCGGTTCCGCGTCGTTCCCGATGGTAGGCGGTCAACCCAGCCCGGCGTCGTTGCACGCGACTGCCGAGGCAACGTTGTTCGCCTCTCCCATCGTCAGCATGGCGATCGTCGAGCCGCCGCGCACGATGCGGTAGACGGGAGGACCCACCAGGACAGGACGCGAAGCAGGCCGGAACGTTTACCCCTATCCTCGCGACATGGGCGATGCCTACAGGATCGGCGAGGCCGCGAAGCTGCTCGGGGTACGGGTGGAAACCCTGCGCCGGTGGGAGAAGGACGGCAAGCTCGCCGTCACCCGGACACCCGGCGGCCAGCGGGAGATCGCCGCGCCGGAGGTCGCTCGGCTGCTGGCGCAGGGGAATCGTCGGGAGCCGATCGCGGCGGGTAGTGCCCGGAACCGCTTCCCCGGCGTGATCACCGAGATCAAACGGGACGGACTGTCGGCGACCGTGGAGATCCAGGCCGGGCCCCACCGGGTGTTGGCGTTCATCACGCGGGAGGCGGCGGATCAGATGCAGCTGGAAGCGGGGATGCCGGCAGTGGCGACGGTGAAAGCCACGAGCGTCATGGTGAACCTCCCCACCAACCCGGGCTGACCAGCCTAATCCTGGCGTTGCGCGCGGTTTGCCTACCACCAGTGTCGGGTTTCCCGCTATCCTGGCGAGCACGCAAACCAGGGAGGGACCGTCCGTGCGCCGTTGTTCGCTCGTGCTGTTGTGTGTGGTGTTCACTACCGCCGCGTGCTCGTCGTCCAGTTCGTCGACCAAAAGCGGGGGCGGCGATCCTGCGGTCACCACCATCACGGTGTTCGCCGCGTCCTCGCTCACCGGCGGCTTCACGCGGATCGGGAAGGACTTCGAGGCTGCCCATCCGGGCACGACGGTCAGCCTGAATCTCGGGCCGTCCGACGGATTGGCCGGCCAGATCGAATCCGAAGGGACGGCAGACGTGTTCGCGAGCGCCAGCGCCACCTGGATGGACGACGTGCGCGAGAAGGTCGGCGTCTCCGAGGAGACCCAGTTCGCGACCAATCAGCTGGTCATCATCACCCCCCCGGACAACCCGTCCAACATCGGCTCGATCGACGATCTGGCGGGCGACGGCGTGCAGCTCGTCCTGGCCGCACCAGGCGTGCCCGTCGGCGACTACGCTCGAGAGGCATTGAAGAGTGCAGGCATCGCGTCCGCTGCCGAGGCGAACGTCGTGTCCAACGAACAGGACGACGCAGCCCTGGTCGCCAAGATCGCCGGAGACGAGGCGGATGCGGCGATCGTCTATCTGTCCGATGTCACGTCGACCGTCGCTCCGACCGTGAAGAGCATCCCGATACCGAAGGCGGACAACGTCATCGCCGTCTACCCGATCGCGGTCGTGCAGGGCGGGGACGCATCCGGTGGCGCACGGTTCATCGACTATGTGGCGGGACCCGAAGGCCAGGCAACGCTGAAGACGTTCGGATTCCTGCCGCCGCCGGCGACACCGTGACCCGAGGCGACAGGGCGGTGAGCGTCGCGGCCCGCCGCACGGTCCCCGCGGGGGTGGCCATCCTGGCGGGGGTGGGGGCGCTCTTCGTCACGCTCCCGCTCCTCGCGCTCTTGGTTCGAACGCCGTGGTCGGATCTGTCGGGGAGCCTGTCACGCTCCGGTGCCTGGACGGCGCTCCGCGTATCGCTGGTCGTATCCCTTGCAGCCTCGGCACTCTCGTTACTGTTGGGGGTGCCGCTCGCGTTCGTCCTGGCACGCTCCCATATACCCGGTCGCGCGCTGCTTCGCGCCGTCGCCCTCCTGCCGTTGGTGCTCCCGCCGGTCGTGGGCGGGATCGCGCTCCTGGCCGCCCTCGGCCGAAGCGGCCTGATCGGCAGGTGGTTGGGGCACGCCGGGATCCAACTGACCTTCACCACCCTTGGCGCCGTGATCGCGACCGCGTTCGTGTCGATACCGCTGGTGGTGCTGGCCACCGAGACCGGTCTCCGCGCGATCTCGACGGGGTTCGAGGAGGCCGCGCGCGTGGCCGGAGCTTCGCGTTGGTACATCCTTAGGCGCGTGACGCTGCCGATGCTGCGCTCGCAGATCCTCGCGGGTGGCGTCCTGGCATGGGCGCGCGCGCTGGGCGAGTTCGGCGCCACCATCACGTTCGCCGGCAACCTCCCGGGACGAACCCAAACCCTCCCGCTCTCGGTCTTCGTCGCGCAACAGAGGGATCCGGGTGGCGCCGTGGCCACGTCGCTCATCCTGGTGGTGGTGTCCGTCGCGGTATTGGTGCTGATGCGGAAGCGGTTGTTCGCGGCATGAGCCTGAACGCAAAGGTCAGGGCGACGCGCGGCGCATTCGAGCTGGACGCCGTGGTCAAGGTCGAGGCCCGCACCACGCTCGCCATCCTTGGCCCTAACGGCAGCGGCAAGACCACCCTCCTGCACGCGCTGGCTAGCCTGCTCCCAGGCGAGTCGGTCGCGACCGATGGCGCGTCCTCCATCGGCGTGGTGTTCCAGGATCTCCGTCTCTTCCCGACCATGTCCGCACTCGAGAACGCGGCGTTCCCGCTCCGCGCTCGGTCGGTTCGCAAGGACGAGGCCCGCGAGCGCGCTGCCGCCCTGCTCACCCGGCTGGGACTGGCGCCTGATCGGTTCGGCGCTCGGCCGGGTGGCCTATCCGGTGGCGAGGAACAGAGGGTCGCCCTGGCCCGAGCCCTGATCGTTGACCCCGATCTGCTCCTACTGGACGAACCCACATCGTCCCTGGACATCTCCGCGCGCGGTCAGGTCCGCTCACTGCTGTCGGGCGTACTGCGCGAGCGCGAAGGAGTGTGCATCCTGGTCACCCATGACCCTGTCGAAGCGATGACGCTCGGCGACACGATCATGGTGCTCGAAGGCGGCCGCGTGACGCAGACGGGAACGCCGGCCCAGATCCGCGAGACTCCTCGGAGCGCATATGCGGCCGATCTGGCCGGGGTGAACCTCTTCGTCGGAACGCTCGCGCCGCTCGAGGATGGAGCGGGGACCCTGGTCACATCCGCGGGCGAGCTGACCGCGGCGTGGCCGACGGGCATGCCGCACGCCCCGCTGGAGGACGCGGTCGCAGTGCTCCGCCCCGCCGACATCACGCTCCACACGTCGGCGCCCGAGGGCGGGTCCGCTCGCAACATCGTCCCCGGCCGGGTGCGGTCGATCAGCGTGGACGGCGAGCGGGCGCGCATCGGGATCGACGCTCGCCCCGCTCTGGTGGCGGAGATCACGCTGGGCTCGGTCGAACGGCTGGGCCTCCTCGTTGGCCTCGAGGTCTGGGCGAGCGCGAAGGCGGTCGAGGTCAGGATCGAACACGGATGACCCGATAGATCCACCGTCCCGGTACGCTTTCCCGATGACGACCACGGCGACCGAACCGAAGAAGGAAACCGGCGTGAACCCCGACGGATCCGGTGCCCCCGATCGCGGCGGCGCGGTCCGGTTCCTTCGCGAGTTCGTGGGGCTCCTTGTCACCGCCCTCATCTTGGTGCTCATCATCAAGACGTTCTTCTTCCAGGCCTTCTTCATCCCATCGGCCTCGATGGAGGGGACGCTGATGATCGGTGATCGGGTCCTGGTGGAGAAGCTCCCGTATGACTTCCACGATCCGCGCCGTGGCGACATCATCGTCTTCTCCGACCCCCACCCGCCTGCTGGGCAGGACCGCGGCGTCGTCGGCGGATTCATCCACTGGGTCGCGGAAGGTGTGGGCGTCCAGCGCCCGGAGAACCCCGACTACATCAAGCGGGTCATCGGCCTGCCCGGCGAAACCGTGTCGGGAAAGGGTGGGCACGTGTACATCGACGGCGAGATGCTGAGCGAGCCCTACCTCACCGAGAAGACGGACGATTTCCCCAAGCATGTGGTCCCCCCGGGGGACCTGTTCGTCATGGGGGACAACCGTAACAACTCGCTCGACTCCCGCTACACGCCGGAACAGAACGGGCTAGGCTACGTCCCCATCGACAAGGTCATCGGGAAGGCCTTCGTCATCGTCTGGCCGACGGGCCACTGGAACACCCTGAGCGCCGGTTAAACCTTCATCGCTTCGAACGGCGAGAGGACGCGGAAATCCTTGGCGTCTCCGCCTGGGTCTTCGCCGGTTTGGCGGATCATCTCCGGGTCGCCTTGCCCTAGGAATCTCCCCGCCTCGCGGAGATAGTCGATCTTCAGCGGGTCGAACCCCATGAGGGTGGCGGCGGTGACGT
Source organism: Actinomycetota bacterium (assembly GCA_040006375.1). GTDB lineage: Bacteria > Actinomycetota > UBA4738 > UBA4738 > HRBIN12 > JANXVR01. The sequence goes on along the minus strand of JBDTXD010000013.1, from coordinate 4,970 downwards.
CGGTCGCGACCGGATCATCGCCGAACACCAGCAGCCCTGCAGCGACCGGCGTGCCGGAGATCGGGCCGTTCCCCTCCATCCCGACGATCCCGTCGACGATCGCATAACCGGGACGGACCGCGCCCGCGACATCGAGGATGGATTGCTGGAGGCCCGCCCAGTGCAAGGCGTTTTTCGGCCAGCCGTACACGCGGCCCGGAACGCAACCGAAGCAGTTCTTCAGGCTGAGTGTCACGGCCGCCCAGTGATGGGTCTTCATCTTCGGCATGGAGACCACGATGTCGGCGTCCGCGACGGTACGAGGTAACCAGAGTTCGGTCAGGTTCGTGTAGCTCGATCGGAGCCGGACCGGCCGGACCGAATCCGTGTTGAGATCCACGAACGGCACATCGATCTCCTTCAACGCGTCTAAGAGTCCCGAGCTCGACATCACGAACTGCGTGTCCCGGCGATGACCGGGGCCTTCACCCACGGTGACACCCGCCGCGCCCATCCGGCGCAACGTGAGGGCGGCGGCCGCGACCAATCGGGGGTCGGTGTTGATGGCGCTCGACGCGTCGTATTCGACGAAGTTCGGCTTGAGCAAGACGTTCGCCCCCTTGACGTCCGCGCCGATGGCCGTGAGACCGTTCCAGATGGCGAGTTCGAGGCCCTGGCCATAGGAGGTCTGCCGGATCACCGCCACCTGCGCCGGCCCCGGGGGTGCGAAGGCCGCGGGGTCGAACGCCGGCCGGGCGAACGGGGTGAGTTGGGGCAGCGGCCGGGCACCGCCGGAACCGGTGTGCCGCGTCAGGATCTCGGCGCCTGCGACGCCGACGGCCACGCCGCCTCCGACCACGGCCGCTCCGCGCAGGAACCGGCGGCGCCCCACAGGACGGTCCAGCGGGGCGTGTTCGCCCATGGGATCGCCGGACGGCCGGCTCACGGGCCCCCGCCGATCATCGTTCCGAGGCCGGGACCGGTTGCGATGACGGCCCAGGCCAGCGCCACCGTGTCACCCAAGAACCCGCTCTCGCGGAACAGGGACCGCAGGGTTGCTCCCACCTGAGCAGCCATCGGATCGCCCTGCGCCGTGGCCGCCGCGAGCGTCATCGCCAGCGACAATGCCCCGCGGCGTTCCCTTGGCCACAGGAGCCGAAGCGCGGCGAGACCCTGGTCGTACACAGCGCCGTCGACTGAACGCAGCGCGAGCACGGCCGCGGCGGTGGTCTGCGCGTACGGCGGCAGGTTCTCCCCGTAGACGGATCGGTTGCCGTAGTTCCACCCGCCATCGGCGCACGCCCGGTCAGCGAGATACGCAACGCCATCGCCGATCTGCGGCGCCTCCGGCCGGAGCGCTCGGAGAGCGAGAACCCCGCGGGTGGTCGGCTCGACCCAGCCGGCCGTGCCCGATGTCCAGGCCCAGCCGCGCAGCGAGCCGTCGTGCGGCACGATGGGACTCTCGGGCGTCACCCTGCCCTGCGCCTGCGCAACGTGGTCCAGCGCGTGTTCCCGCTGGGCACCGGTGAGCGCGAACGCGGCGAATGCGGTCGCGCTATCGTTCCACACGGGGCCAAGACGCATCCCGACGCTGCCGCCGGGGGCCTGATGACCGGCGAGCCACTCGGCGGCGCCCGCATCTCCCAGCGCGATCGCTGCCAGCGCAGTGGGCTCCGGTTCGGATGCGCCGTCTGGCCGTGGGCCGAACCCGCCGTCCACGGCCCGCGCGGCGCGCAAGGCGCTCGCCATCTCCCCATCCGTTCTCACCCCTACAGTATCGGCCGCGCTCGCCGGAATCTGTCGAACCTCTGACTCGCCGGCGGCGCGCCTAGGCGATGCCGACTTCCCTCGCCCACGCATCCAACAGCTCGAAGGCTTCGTCCTGCGGGATGGGGCCGCGATCCATCCGGATCTCCATGAGGTAGGCGAGTGCGCGACCCACCTCGGGGCCGGGATCGAGGCGGAGCCGTTCCATCACCTGTCCCCCATCCAGCGGCGGACGCATCGCGTCCAGGTTCTCCTGTTCGGCCAGGCGTGCTATCCGTTCCTCCAGGTCGTCCTGGAGGGCGGCGAACTGCGCCGCCTTCCGCTCGTTCCGCGTGGTGCAGTCTGCCCGCGTCAGCTGATTGAGCTTGTCCAGCAAGGGACCCGCGTCCCGCACGTACCGGCGGACGGCGCTGTCGCTCCACCCCTCGCCGTATCCGTGGAACCGCAGGTGCATCCCGATCAACGACGAGACCTCGTCGATGACCGAGTTCGAGAACCGTAGTTCGCGCAAGCGGACCTGGGCCATTCGGGCGCCGACCACCTCGTGGTGATGGAACTGCACGCCCTCCGGAGTGATCTCGCGTGTCTTCGGCTTGCCCACGTCGTGCAGGAGCGCGGCCAGCCGAAGCGTCGGATCCGCCTCGCATCCCTCGATCACCGCGTACGTGTGCACCAGCACGTCCTTGTGCCGGTGTACGGGATCTTGTTCAAGCTTCAACGCGGGCAGCTCCGGCAGGAACTCGGCAGCCAGGCCCGTGTCGACCACGAGCGCGAGCCCCTTCCCCGCGTTCGAACCCGTCAAGAGCTTGACCAATTCGTCAGCGATGCGTTCGGCGCTCACGATCTGCAACCGCTCGTGCATCCGTCCGATCGCCTCGACCACGCGCGGCGCAGGCTGCACGCCTAGCTGGCTGACGAAGCGGGCGGCGCGCAGCATCCGGAGCGGGTCGTCGCTGAACGCGGCGTCCGGCTCCAGCGGCGTGTCCAGGATCTTCGCGGCCAGGTCCTTCACGCCGCCGAAGGGGTCCACGAACTCGCCATCGGGAAGACGGACCGCCATCGCGTTGATAGTGAAGTCCCGGCGGGAGAGGTCATCCTGGATATCCTTGGCGAACGTCACCACGGGCTTCCGGTTCGCGGCGTCGTAGATCTCCTCGCGGAACGTGGTGATCTCCAGTTTCCGCGCACCTTTCATCGCCCCGACCGTCCCGAACTTGACTCCGACCAGGTACTGACGGTCGGCCCACCCGCGGAGGATCCGGGTGGTGGCGGCCGGCGGAGCGTCGGTGGCGAAATCGAAGTCGCCCCCGGCCACCGATCGGCCCAGGATCAGGTCGCGAACCACACCGCCCACCAGATAGAGCTGATGACCGGCGGCCTCGAAGCGCTCGCCGAGCTCAGCCGCCAGCGGGTCGACTTCCATATGCGTCATGCGCTCACGATACCGGGGGGTGTTCCGGGCACGGCGCCGTAGGCTGAACTGATGCTGCATCGGCTCCTGATCATCGCGCTCATCGTGATCGGCGTATGGGCGCTCGTGGTCGCGGCACTCGTGATCAGTGGGCGGAAGTGGATGGCGATCGCGGCGGCGAAGGTGCTGCCGGATCTGGTTCGGCTGATGCGGGGCCTCGCACGCGATCCGAGGATCCCGCGAGGGTCGAAGTGGCTGCTGGGGGCCGCGGCGGTCTGGGTCCTCTCCCCGATCGATCTCATCCCCGAGTTCATCCCGGTCGCCGGGCCACTGGACGACATCGTCGTGGTCGCGCTGGTGCTCCGCCACGTCCTGAAGAAGGCGGGTCGAGCGGTCGCGCAGGAGCATTGGACGGGCGATCCCGCGATCTTGGAGTGGATCCTGAAGGTGTCAGGCGTGGCCGGGGCGGAGACCTAGAAAACCGGTTCGACCTCTTCGCGAACGCCCGACCCGCGATCCAAGACGCCGTCGAGCCGTAGGTCGAAATCGTGGGGGTTCGTTGCGGTCCGGCGCGCGTCGTCCTCCTTCACCAGACCCTCCTTCACCAGTTGCACCAGCGCCTGGTCGAAGGTCTGCATGCCGTAGTAGGCCCCGTCGGCGATGACTTCGATGATCGAGTCAGTGTGGGCCGAGTCCACGATCCGGTCGAAGACGCGTCCGGTGTTGATGAGCACCTCGATGGAGGGGACGCGGCCCTTGCCGTCCGCGCGGTTCACCAAACGCTGGGATACGATGCCCCGCAAAGACCCTGCGAACGATGTTCGAACCTCCTTCGCCTGCTGCGGAGGGAAGAGGTCCAGGATGCGGTTGATGGTCTCCACGCAGTCGATCGTGTGCAGGGTCGAGATGACCAGGTGGCCGGTCTCAGCGGCCTGGATCGCGGAGAGTGCACTCTCGGCGTCGCGGATCTCCCCGACGAAGATCACGTCGGGGTCTTGGCGGATCACGTGGCGGAGCGCGTTGCCGTAGCTATCGGTGTCGATCCCGATCTCGCGCTGCTGGATGATCGAGAGCTTGTCCTCGTGCACCACCTCGATGGGGTCCTCGATGGTCACGATGTGGCAACGACGGGTGGCGTTTATGTGGCCGATCATGGAGGCGATCGTGGTGGTCTTCCCGGTCCCGGTCGGGCCGGTCACCAGGACCAGCCCACGCGGTGAATCCGCGAGCCGACTCATCACGGGTGGAAGCCGCAACTCTTCGAACGTCGGGATCTCCGATCGGACGCGTCGGATGGCCAGACCGACCACGCCTCGCTGCCGGAAGACGTTCACGCGGAAGCGGCCCACCCCTTTGAGGGTGTAGCCCAAGTCCGCCTCACTGGTCGCATCGAACTCGCGCTTCTTGTGCTCGGACATCAAGATCAGGGCGAACGCCTCGGTGTCGGCTGGATCGAGCGAGTCGTAGTGGGTCGGCTGCAGGTCTCCGTCAACGCGTACGAAGGGCACGTTGCCTGCCTTCAGATGCAGGTCGCTGGCGCCGCGTTCGACCGTGAATCGAAGCAGTTCATTGATATCCATCTACCGGGCCTTCTCTCGCCGGAGGCGCCCGCGATCCAGACGCTCCCCACTCGGGCGAACCACTATCTGAGGTTCCATCGGCAGGTGATCCACGAACCCTGAGGATGGCTCCGCGTTCTGTGCCAACAGGGAGCCGGGTCTCCGGGGCCTAGAATCGCAGCCGTCAATGACGGGAACAGGCAGCCAGCCACGCGCCGGACTGGGCCGATGAGCGGCCGGTCTCGTCGACGGCG
>JBDTXD010000012.1:0-14309 GCA_040006375.1 Actinomycetota bacterium | reverse complement strand
GATCCTGGTCGAGGACATCGTCGATACGGGCTTGACCGTGGCCTACCTGCTCTCCCTACTCCGGGGGCGGGGCGCTGCATCTGTCGAGGTGTGCACGCTCCTGGATCGCTCCGTACGCCGCATCGCGCCGCTGCAACCGCGGTACGTGGGGTTCGACTGTCCGGACCGGTTCGTCGTGGGGTACGGGATGGACTTCCGCGACAGGTTCCGGAACCTCTCCGACATCCTCTGCGTGGACGACATGGACGAACTCAAGCGCGACCCCGGCGCCCTCGATCAGGCGCTGGCCCGCGTGTAGGTTGCCCGACCACCAGGGCGCGGCTACCCTGGCTGGACATGATCGAGATGGAGATCACCGGCGTTCGGGTGGAACTTCCGACGAATCAACCGATCGTGCTGCTGCGTGAGCTGGGCGGGGAGCGGTACCTGCCGATCTGGATCGGGGCCGCAGAGGCGGCAGCCATCGCCCTCAGCCTCCAAGGTGTAGTGACCCCCCGTCCCATGACGCACGACCTGATGCAGAACATCCTGGAGGATCTGCAGGTGAGTGTGCATCGCATCGTGGTCACGGAGCTGCGGGACAGTACCTTCTTCGCGTCCATCCAGCTACAGCGCAACGGCGACAGCTATGAGATCTCCTCACGTCCCTCCGACGCGATCGCGCTGGCGGTGCGGATGGCCATCCCCGTATTCGCTGAGGAAGGTGTGTTGGAGGAAGCCTCGATCCTCATCCCGGGCGACGAGGACGAGGAGGTCGAGAAGTTCCGCGAGTTCCTGGACAACGTGAGTCCCGAGGATTTCGCCGGATAGCCCCGGAGATGGGCTTGGAGATGCGGAGGGGCGGGCGAGCGTCCCCCTCGGTCGCTCGTCCGCCCACCTACCTCCGCAACGCGCTCTGGCGGTTATCCGTAGAAGAACACCGTGACCCAGAGGCGGCCCTTGCTGTACACCGTTCCGACAGCGACATGGTGGAAGCCGCCGTTGAGGATGTTCTCCCGGTGGACCGGACTGTTCATGAACGCCTGCTCGAGGAGCTGAACGTCCTCACCGTGCATGTAGCCGATGTTCTCCCCCCAACGGTGCCAGTTGACACCCGCCAGATACCTGCCGACGTTCGAGGTATGGAAGAGGCGGCCTCGCTTGGCCATCTCGGCGCTGTGGCGCTGCGCCAACGCAGAGATGCGATCGCTCAGGCTGACCCGGCCTCGATGATGGGAGGACCTCGAGCCGTTCGTCGCCTTGAACATGCGATGCCGGTACGGGTCCTGTTTGTGGGTGCGGTGGTTGTGCGCCGCGCGGTGCATGCCCGCGGAGGCTGGGAGCGCTCCCAGCGAGGTCACGGCGACGATCATCGTGATCGCCAGGATCGTTATGCGTAGTCGCTTCATCGCTGCTCCTTCGGTAGCTCGGCCGTCCTCGCCCGTAGGGGCGGTGGGACCCGAAGCGTTGCGTCCCGGCGTTCCGGCCGGGTTGCTCTTATCGGGATCGATGTAGTTCTTCCTAGCTAGTCATAGTGTTCGGCACGTACCCCCCATGAACTTGAGCTTTGGGGGACATGAACCGGGCCTACCGTTGACAGGCCTCGAGCGAGCCCATACGCTGCCGAAACACATCGACGTGATTACGGGGTTGTCATGACAGAAGAGGGATACCGGGTTCCCGACGTCTGCAAGATCGTCGGCATCAGCTACCGGCAGCTAGATTATTGGGCGCGGACGGATCTCGTGACGCCATCGGTCAAGGACGCCCACGGGTCCGGTACCCAACGGCTCTATTCGTTCCAGGACCTCGTCACCCTTCGGGTCATCAAGAGCCTCCTGGACACCGGCGTATCCCTCCAGCGGGTCCGCAAGGCCGTCGCCTATCTCCAGACCATGAAGCGCCGGCCGCACGGGGTCACGCTGATGTCGGACGGGGACGGGATCTACGAGGCACACTCGCCCGAAGCGGTCATCGACCTGCTCAACAAGGGGCAGGGGGTGTTCGCCATCGCGCTTGACCGCGTGTGGTCGGACCTGGAGGGGAGCCTGGCGAAACGTCGCGGCAAGGCAGCGACCGCAGGAGCGTGAGCGCGAACCTCGCGATGGTCGAACCGCTCCAGAGTGACACGATCAACTTTGCCCACGCGTCCGAACGACAGTTCGCCCAGCTCCTGGACTTCTACGACATCAAGTGGGCCTACGAACCCACCTCGTTCGATATCGAATGGAACGCTACCGGCACGGTGACCCGACGGTTCACGCCGGACTTCTACCTTCCGGCGTTCGACCTCTACATCGAGATCACCACGCTCAATCAGAACCTCGTGACGAAGAAGAACCGGAAGGTGCGCCTCCTGCGCGAGCGCTACCCGGAGGTCCGCTGCAAGGTCTTCTACCAACGGGACTACCTGTCCTTGGTGACCAAGTACGGCCTCGAGGATGCGTCGGGTTGACCAACGGTCATCTCCAAGTGCGCTCGTAGACTGGCGCCGTGAATTTCGCTCCGCATACCGAGGCCGAGATCACCCAGATGCTGTCGGTCATCGGGGCGGAGTCGCTGGATGCACTCTTCGACCAGATCCCGCCGGATGTCCGGCTGCGCGGACCGCTCGGCATCGCGGACGGCATCTCGGAGATGGAACTGGTCGCAGACCTCCGCGGTCACTCCCTGAAGAACCGGAACCTGGACGAACTCGTCTGCTTCGCCGGCGGGGGAGCCTACGACCACTACATCCCATCCCTGGTGTGGGCGCTGGCCGGCCGCTCGGAGTTCTACACCGCGTACACGCCCTACCAAGCCGAACTGTCGCAGGGCGTGCTCCAGGTCCTGTTCGAGTTCCAATCCATGATCTGCGAACTCACCGCTCTGGAGGTCTCGAACGCCTCGCTCTACGACGGGGCGACCGCGCTCGTCGAGGCCGTGCACATGGCCGTCGGAGCCGGCCGCACCCGGGTGCTCGTCTCCGACGGCGTCGACCCGCGGATGATCGAGACGCTCCGCACGTTCGGCAGGGCAGGGGGCTTCCAACCTGAGGTGTACGGCGGGTCCGCGCCCACGGTCACCCCGGACGTCGCCTGCGTCGTGGTGGCGCACCCGAACGTCTACGGGGTCCTCGAGCCGGTCAGGGAACACTTCGGCGCGGCGCATGACGGCGGGGCGCGCGCGATCCAGATCTTCGACCCGATGTCGCTCGGCGTGCTGGCCCCCCCGGGCGACCTCGGCGCCGACATCGCCGTTGCTGAGGGCCAGGCGCTGGGGAACTTCCTCAACTACGGTGGCCCCTACCTCGGGCTCATCGCGGCCAGGATGGACGACGTCCGGCGGATGCCCGGCAGGATCGTGGGGGAGACCGTGGACGCTGCGGGCAGGCCCGGCTACGTGCTCACCCTCCAGGCTCGCGAGCAGCACATCCGGCGCGAGAAGGCCAACTCCAACATCTGCACGAACCAAACCCTCATGGCCATCGCCGCAACCATCTACCTGGGATGGCTGGGGCCCGAGGGTCTGGCAGCACTTGGCCGCCAATGCGTGTCCCGGGCCGCCTACGCCGCCGGTCTCCTCACTGAGCTACCTGGGGTCTCGCTAGCGGATCCCGGCCCATTCTTCAAGGAGTTCGCGCTCCGCCTGCCTCGTCCCGCGGTGGCGGTGATCCATGCGATGATCGACCGTGGATTCCTCGCCGGGGTTCCCCTTCCATCGGCGGGGGATGACGTCCTGCTGGTCGCCGTTACCGAACGCCGGACCCGCGCCGAGATCGATGGTCTGGCCGCGGCCATGGGGGAGGTGCTGTCGAAGTGATCGGCGCCCCCATCCGGACCCACGGCCCCGAGACGCATCCCGGAACCCTGATGGATCGCTCGGTCGCCGGCAGGCGAGCGTTCGGGTTCGCTCCCTTGGATGTCCCTGAGGTCTCGGTAGCCTCCTCGCACGCCCGGCGGCGGCCGCCACGGTTGCCCGAGGTCGCCGAGATCGACCTGGTTCGCCACTACACGGGACTCTCGCAACGCAACTACGGGCTCGATACCGGGTTCTATCCCCTGGGGTCGTGCACGATGAAGTACAACCCAAAGGTGGCCGAGGAGGTCGCGGCCATGCCGGGGTTCCGTCGCCTGCATCCGCTGCAGCCCGACACCACCGTGCAGGGAACGCTGGAGCTGCTGTGGCGCCTGGAGGAGGCGCTCTGCGCGTTGACGGGGATGGCCCGCGCGACCCTGCAACCACCGGCGGGCGCGTGCGGAGAGATGACCGGGTTGCTGATGATGCGCGCCTACCACGAGGACCACGCAGGCGCACGGGCCACCGTCCTCATCCCGGATTCGGCCCACGGCACGAACCCCGCGAGCGTCCGTCTCGCAGGGTTCCGGGCGGTGGGCGTCCCCTCCAATGCGCGCGGGCTCGTCGACGTCGACGCCCTCGAGGCGTTGGTGGATAACCAGGTCGCAGGGCTGATGCTCACCAACCCCAACACCTTGGGTCTGTTCGAGGAAGAGATCGAGCGGATCACGCGGATCATCCACGGTGTCGGTGGCCTCGTCTACTACGACGGGGCGAACCTCAACGCGATCATGGGGCACTGCCGGCCCGGCGACATGGGCTTCGACATCGTCCACATCAACACGCACAAGACGTTCGCGACGCCGCACGGCGGGGGAGGGCCGGGTGCCGGCCCGGTCGGGGTGGTGGAACGCCTCGTGCCGTACCTGCCCGCTCCAGTGCTGGCTCGAACCGATGCCGGCTTCTCGTGGGACCGGGACCGTCCGCATTCCATCGGCCGGCTCCACGGATTCAACGGGAACGTCGGGGTCCTGGTGCGGGCCTATGCCTACGTGTTCGCCCACGGCGCCGACGGCTTGAAGCAGGTGAGCGAGTTGGCCGCCCTGAACGCGAACTACCTGGCGTGCCTTATCCGCGAGGACTTCCCACTGGCCTACCCCGGCAGGCCCATGCATGAGTTCGTCGCCAGCGCGAAGCAACTCAAGGATGCGACACAGATACGCGCTATGGACGTCGCGAAACGTCTCATCGACCTCGGGTACCACCCCTCGACGGTCTACTTCCCCTTGGTCGTGGAGGAGGCCATGATGGTCGAGCCCACCGAGACGGAGACGGAAACGACGCTAGCGGGCTACGCGGCCGCGCTCCGCCAGGCCGCAGCTGAGGCCCGGACGGATCCTGATCTGCTTCGCGCCGCGCCGGTCACCACTCCGGTGGGCCGTCTGGACGAGGCGCGGGCCGCGCGTCACCTCAAACTCCGCTGGTGAGGGGCAGCCGGCAAAGCCGATAGGAGCTCTGTTCGGCGTAACGTTCCATAATCAGCATTATCGGGGTTCGTCTCCGGGCAGAGCGCGGCCCATCCGGGACGACAACCCCCAGCGCGTGACCAACCAGAGGGCCTCGAGGACGATCCGCCGCGAGATCTTCGACTCGCCATACACGCGCTCGCTGAAGGTGATGGGCGTCTCTGCGACGTCGAACCCCATCCGCCATGCGCGCAGGACGAGTTCCACCTGGAACCCATACCCGTCGGAATGGAACGGTTGCTCCAGGAGGCGCTCCAGCAACTCGCGTCGATACACGCGGAAACCGCTCGTTGCGTCCCTGAAGGGCAGGCCCAGCATCAGCCGGACGTAGCGGTTCCCGCCCCGCGAGAGAGCGACCCTCGGCCGGCTCCAGTTCGTGACCGACCCGCCGGGGATGTACCGGCTCCCAACAGTGAGATCGTGCTCAGTCGCGACGAGCAGCAACCGGGGGAGTTCGCCCGGATCATGGGAAAGGTCGGCGTCCATCTCGACAACGAGGTCATAGCCTTCCGCGACCGCGTGACGGAACCCCTCGAGGTAGGCCCCCGCCAGCCCCGTTCGCTTCGGGCGGACGGTCAGGTGGACGCCCTGGTCCCCCGCGGCGACCTTCCGCACGAGGTTCGCGGTGCCGTCGGGCGAATCGTCATCGACGACTAGCACGTCCGGCGCGCTCGGAAGCTGGCGCAGCCTGCCCAGCACCGTGGTGACCGTTTCGGCCTCCTGGTAGGTCGGCAGGATCACCAGGGTGCGAGGATCGGAGGTGAGGGGGCCTGCGTGCCGCCGGGCGCGCAGACCCGAGCGGCGCCGCGGCGTGAGGGCGACGCCGCCGGCCAAGGCCAGGGCAAACCAGGGGAACCAGTCCCCCAGCCGGACGTACCACGTTCGTACGTTGGAGGACCGGATGGTGGTCCTCAGGATAGCGGGGGCGAACAGACCGGCCTCGGACTGGACCCGGCCACTCGGATCGATGAATGCGCTCGGCCCCGAAACGGCGGCGTCCACGACCCACCGCCCGTCTTCGACGGCGCGCATGCGGCTCATCTGCAGATGTTGCGCACCGGCGGCGCTGAAACCGTAGGATGCGTTGTTCACAGGCACGATGAGGAATCCGGCCCCATCCCGCACCATCGCCCGCGGCACGGCCGGGAAGCTGTTCTCGAAGCAGATCGGCGTACCGAATGGGGGCAGCCCAACGACGGACAGCGAACGGATCCGCTCCCCCGGCACCCGGTCTATCGGGACCTGCGCCAGGGCACGGACCCAGGAGAGCGCATCCCTGAACGGGACATACTCCCCGAACGGAACCAGGTGCACCTTGTCGTAGCGCTGCACCTGCCGGCCCCCGCCGTCGAAGACCAGCGCGCTCGTGTGCTGCGCACCGTCGGCATCGTCGACCACCGCGCCGATAACGGTTGGCGCGCCCACCGCACCGATGGCGGAGCGGATGGTGGCGACGATCGCAGGATCTCCCAGCGCTGCAGGATCCACCGCCCCCTCCCCCCATACGACGAGATCGGGCGGATCCGCCCGAAGGGTGCGCTGCGCGGCGGCGTCCATCAGGGCGATATCACCGGGCGCCGCCGAACGCCGAACGTCGACCTGCACCGCGGCGATGTCGATGGGCCGTCCGCGTGCGGCCGGGAAAGGGACCAGACCTGGTGCGAGCGCAAATCCGAGCGCAAGCGTCAGCCGTCCGGTTCGTCGTGACGTCGCTCCCCCATCGGCCAGGGCCGAAAGCAGGAGACCGTTGACCACTACGACCACGAACGTGACCCCCCACACACCAGTGATCGAGGCGAGGCGGAGTGTGAGTCGGTTATCCGCCTGCGAGATCCCGAGGGCGCCCCAGGTGAAGCCACCGAACGGCCAGGCGCCACGCGCGAAGTCCAGCACCGTCCAGAGCGCGGCGAACCCGAGCGCCGATAGCACCGTCCTCCCAGGCCGAACCACCAGAGGCGCCAGGAGCCCAACCACCGCCGTCGAGAGGGCACACAGAGCAGTAAGCGCCACCCACGCCCCCGTCCCGAACCGATCGATCCAGGACAGGGTGATCCCGTAGCCGGCGGCACCGTAGACGAACCCGACGAGCGCGCCACGGGCCGGACGAACTGTTCGCAGGAGCCAGAGCAGGGGCACGACGGCAGCGAACGCGATCGGCCACAACGCAACGGGGGGGAACGCGAGCGACATGGCGAGGCCGCCGAAGGCCGCGAGGATGAGCTGAGAGACGAGGGAGGATGGAGGGCCGAAGCGGGTCAGGCGCAATCGCGGCAGAGCATCTTCTTCTTATCCGCCAGCTGACTCTGGTGCTTCACCAGGTAGCACTTCTTGCATACGAATTCGGTCGACTGGATCGGCACGACCTTCGTGTCGGTCGCTTCCAGCTTCTCGCCCTTCGCCTGGGTGGCGGTCAGGGTTTCCTCTTCCTCGTCCGGAGCTTCGGCCTGTTCGGATCTGGCCTCTTGTTTGACCAGGAGCTCCTGGATGGATTCGACCTCGGCGGCGGCCGGGTCTGGCGGCGTCGTGGCCTCTACCAGGTCGTCGGCAGTCGGCTCAAGGTCTTCGATCTCCTCTTCATCGTCGACGGCTTCTTCGTCTTCGACGACATCTTCTGCGTCGGTCATATCTTCCTTCGGTGTCGAGCGTCTGACCAGCGGCCGGGGCCGGGTCGCGCGGATTGTACTGCCACGGTCTGCAGATGCAACCAGGCCTGCTCAACGCCGATGTGGGCCGGGACATTCCGCGCTTGAACACAGCTGATAACCCGAACCACCTTTGGGGCCTGCGGCACCGGGGGCCAACCGGGACGGTCAACCCGGACCCCGGAAAAGAGTGACAATTCCTAGGCGAGGAACACCTCACGGCCCAGCGAGACCGTCAACACCGGACGCAGCGCCTCGATGTCCCCCGCGATGAAGGGATCATGCGGGTATGCGGCGAAGTCTGCGTGCATGCCCGGCCCCAATCCGCCCTTCTTCTCTTCTTGGTGCGCCAACCTCGCGCTCCCTGTTGTGTGCGCGTCCATGGCCTCCGCTCGAGTCAGCCGCTGGGCCGGGTCGTGGTGGGACGCGAGTGCCGCGAGCGAGAGCATCGGATCCAGGGGCGTGATCGGCGCATCCGACCCGACCCCGAACTCCAACCCCCGGTCCAAGTAGGTCCTGAACGGATTCATGCTGGCGGCCCGGCCGGGCCCAACACCGATCTCGTACAGCCCGCCCGGTCCACCCCACGCGGCATCGAACGTCGGCTGCGCGCTGATCGCCAACCCGAGCATCGCAGCACGTTCGATCTGCGCGGCCGATGGCATCTCGAAGTGTTCGATCCGATGGCGTCGTGCGCGGAAATGACGGCGTTCCCGGGAGTCGAGTGCCCGATAGACGCCCTCCCAAGTTCGGATCACCTGCTCGATCGCCCGGTCGCCGATGGCATGCACACCCACCTGGATGCCGGCGAGGTTCCCCGATCGGAAGAACGAAGCGAGGGCTTCATCCTCAAGGTAGAGGTGTCCGTCGTCTGCGACGTCCTCGTACGGGGCGCTGAGCGCCGCGGTCCGTGCCCCGATGGATCCGTCGGCGGGAAGATCGCCGCCGACAGCCGGCAGACCCAGGTCCACCGCTTGCCCGATATCGGTGGTCGCCACGATGAGCGCGGTGTCCACCGGCAATCGCTCTCGATGGCCGAGGAAGACGTCGAGATCCCTCGTGCCGTACCAATGCGGCATCGCCATCTCGTGGACCGTCGTTACTCCGCGTGAGGCCGCGAGGGAGGCCGCGCGCAGCTGGTGGTCCTGGACCTGGTGATCACTCAAGGAAGCGGTCACCCACGCCCAGAGGCGCTGGTCCGCCTCCTGGGTGATGCGCCCGGTATATCCGCCGTCCAGACCTCGTTCGCAGCCCGGCACCTCACCGATCTCCGAGGCTCGGATCGCGGCGGAATTGGCGAGTGCCACATGCCCATCTGCCCGCCGGATGATGAGGGGCCCAGGAGCAACGTCGTCGAGCTCGGCTAGTGTCGGGACGCGCGGGTCGTCCCATAGCGATTCGTCGTAGCCCTGCAAGACCAGCGGTTCGGCGGCGGCGCGGCTGCGGACGAGCGCGAGCAGGTCGGCCGCCGAACGCGCCCGGGTCACGGCCTCGCTGTCCAGCGCCATCCCGGTCGACGTGAGATGCACGTGCGCGTCGATGAACCCCGGGATGATGGTCGTTCCCGGCAGATGAACCGTCCTGTCGGCGCGGGGTGGGTCGCCGGAGCCGACCCTGGCCACATGGCGGCCGTCGATCAAGAGCCATTCCCCCGTCGCCGGATGGCTCAACGTGTGGATGCGATCTGCGCGGTACACGGTCCTCATAGGTTGCGATTATCGCAAGCCGGATGCCGCGTGCCCGGCACCCGTCCCGAAGAGGAACGCGTTCGCCGCCTCCCGATCGGGAAAGCGCCGCCGCTTGGAGGCGTTCGATCGCAGGCCGAGTTCCCCGAGCGCCACCTCCAACGCTCGCTCACCCGCGTCGAGCGAGTGCGTATCCCCGCTGATGAGGATGTCGTCGACCCACCGGACGAACCGCACACGGTTGCGCCGAAGATGCATGTCCACATTCGCGAGCACGGCGTTCGCGAGTACAGCCGAGGGAGCGGGCCCGACGGGGATCCCAGGCACGCCCGCCCCCCTGAACGCCGCGAGCACGCTGACGATCTCCCGGCCGGCAACGTCGGCGATGCCCAGATGTTCGAGCGCTCTTCCCACGACCTCGGGGTGGATCGAGTCGTAACAGGCCAGGACGTCCAACGCGCACGAGGGCCCTGCCGCGACGAGGCGGCCTGCGGACCGCCTCCACCGGATCCTGGCCGCGCGCCAAGGCTCTAAGGAGCCGCCGCCGGGGACCCGATTGGCGAAGACCTCAGGGCCGAGGCGGCGTTCGACCGCCGGCGTGACGCGGGAGACCGCGTGCGCGTACGCCGATGCATCGGCGGGTCCCAGCAAGGTTAGGCGGCGCATCCCTCCCCCGGGTTTGGCGATGCGGCTGCTCCGAACGGACCGCCCCAGCGGCGGCTGGCCCCCATGCGTCATCGTTTCCTCCCAAGATCGGCCGGATCCGGGAGAGGCGCGGAGACGGCTGGACGCCGGTTGTATCCCATGGCGGCCGCCGTGGGCAATCGGCCGGACGGGGCTTCCGGCATCCCCCGCGCCCGTATGATTGGCCGCATGCTGGACGGCAAGGACCTCGAGATCGTCGGCGCTCTCCAAGACGATGCGCGCGCCACGTACGCAGACGTGGCCGCACGGGTCGGGATGAGCGCGAGTGCGGTGCACGATCGCGTTCGTAAGCTCGAGGCGTCCGGGGTTATCCGCGGGTACCGCGCCGTGGTGGACGCTGCGGCCATCGGCCTCTACGTCACCGCCCTGATCGAGGCCATCCCTCTGGATCCCCAACAGCCCGATGATCTCCCCGAGCGCGTCGCAGAGTTCCCCGAGGTCGAGGACTGCTACAGCGTGGCCGGCAAAGCGAACTACGTCCTTAAGATCCGCACCCGAACCACGTCGGACCTCGAGGACCTCATCCGGCGACTTCGCGAGAAAGGCGGGGTCGCAACCGAAACCACCGTTGTGCTGTCGACGCCGTTCGAGGGCCGCCCACTCTCCACCGGGTAGCCGGCTGCAGCGCCGCTCCAGGGCAACCCACGAGTGCCGGTATCCTGGGCAGCGATGCGGCTCTACAATTCACTCACCCGCCAGGTGGAAGACGTGGTCCCTTCCGAACCCGGCCACGTGAAGATGTACTCCTGCGGTCCCACCGTCTACCGTTATGCGCACCTGGGGAACCTGCGGACGTTCATGCTCGGTGACCTGGTTAGACGCGTCTTGGAGCTCGAGGGACTCCGCGTCACGCAGATCATGAACATCACCGACGTGGGGCACATGACCGACGAATCGAGCCCGGAGGCCCTCGACAAGATGCTGCTCGCCATGGAGGACGAGGGCCTGTCTCCTACCGAGATCGCGCAGAAGTACACGACGGCGGTGTTCGAGGATGCCGCCGAACTCGGCATCCGTCCGGCGGACGGGTACCCGAAGGCGACCGAACACGTCCCGGAGATGGTCGAGATGACCGAGGTCCTCATCGAGAAGGGCCATGCCTACCTCGCCGATTCAGGAAGCGTCTACTACGACGTCACCTCCTTCCCCGGATACGGGAAACTCTCGGGCAACACGCTGGACAACCTCCGTGAAGGCCACCGGGACCTGGAGACCGACCCGCTGAAGCGTCACGCCGCCGACTTCGCGTTGTGGAAGCACGCTGGTCCGGGCCGGATGATGAAATGGCGATCTCCCTGGGGAGAAGGGTTCCCCGGGTGGCACATCGAATGCTCCGCGATGTCCATGAAGTACCTCGGCGATCGCGTGGACATCCACACGGGCGCCACCGATCTTCGATTCCCCCACCACGAGGACGAGATCGCACAATCCGAGGGCGTCGCCGGCCACCAGGTCGTGACCATCTGGCTCCACGGTGGGCACCTGCGCCAATCGGGCCGGAAGATCTCCAAGTCCACCGGGAACGTGGTCCGGGTGGATGAGCTTCGCGAGCACGGGTTCGACCCGTTGTCGTTCCGGTGGCTGACGTTCCAGACGCAGTACCGCTCGGAGATGGATTTCTCCTGGGATGCGATGGAGGACGCGGACAGACGTGTGAAGCAGCTCCGGCGCCGGATGGCAGGATGGGGACCGGCCGCGAGCGAACTCGGACCCGAAGCGACCGCGTTCGACGCGCGATTCAGGGCGGCGCTCGCGAACGACCTACACCTGCCCGGCGCGGTCGTGATCATCAACGATCTCGACCGCGACACGAGCGTGCCCTCGAACCAGAAATACATGCTCCTGGCCAGTTGGGACGCGGTGCTGGGACTGGATCTGGAGCGCGAGGCATTGAGCGATTGGACCCCGACCTCCGAGATGACCGCTCTTATGGCGGAACGCGATACCGCGCGCGCGGCGAAGGATTTCACGACTAGTGACCGGATCCGCGACCAGCTCTCGACGATGGGCCTTGAGGTCATGGATACCGCGGACGGAACTACGGTTCGGCCTCGGGATCGACGTGGCTAGAGTCCGAACGGCACGCCCAAGCGCTGGGCGGCTTGCTCCGCCGCGGTAGTGAGATAGCTGGTTCCTTCTAGACCCGGGAGCCGCGCGATCGTGCCGTCCATCTCCTTCAGCGTCACCAACCCGTCTGGGTCATTGAAGAGGGCGTTCACGATGAAGTCCGTCTCTCCTTGCGGGCGCACGCCCGTGCCCACCGGCGCCCAGAGATGATCCATGGTCCAGCGGGTGAGTTTGCGGCCGCGTTCGCGCTCCAGGCGGAATTTCGCCTGCGCACGGTAGAAAGCGAAATGACGGCGTTCCTGCTTGATGATCGCGCGGAGGATGTCGACGAGCGGCGCGTTGTCGGTCTTGGCGATCATCCGCTGGTACGCGGTGAGGGTTGTCAGTTCGTTTACCGCTCCCCAGGTCATATGGATCGCCGTGAAGTCCTTGTCGGCGAGCGCCGAACCCAGCAGCGTACCGATGTGGCTGATATACCCCTTGCCGCCCAGCCGCCGGCGGATCCCGTGGTCCCGAACGCGCCGGGACGGGTACGGCGAGTCGTGTCCGACAACCGGTGCGTCGGGTCCGATCGGAACACCTGCCTCCCCGAGCAGCCGGCTGAACGCTTCTCCGTGCCAGAGTTCCTCGAAGTTCCAGCACGTCATGAACGCCGTGATGTCGGGGTCAAAAGCCGCGTGGGTGGCCAGGGCATCACGCAGGAAGATCACCGTGTGCGATTCGATGTCCATCATGTATCGCAGTACCCGGGTCTCCTCCGTGGACAGCGGGTGCTCACGCACCTGCCGCCAGCGGACGCTGCTGAGGTCAAGCCTCCCGGATGTCCGGATATACCGGTCGAGGTCGAAATCGATGATCGATGTCATGTCCTCAAGGGATACGCACGCCCCCTCGGCGCGGATCACCTCAGTAAGCCTAGTCCACCGTGCGCGGTTCCCGCGAGGATCTGTTGAGCCGGTCCGCCCCGTCTTCGGTGATCACCACGATGTCCTCGATGCGGACACCGAACTGGCCGTCCAGATAGATCCCCGGTTCCACCGAGAAGGTCATCCCGCGTTCGAGCCGTGTGGCGTTGCCCGCCACGATGTACGGGGGTTCGTGGACCTCAAGGCCGATCCCATGGCCGGTCCGATGGAAGAACCGCGCACCGAACCCGGCCTGGTCGATGATGTTCCGGGCGGCGCGATCCACGTCCTGGGCGAGCACGCCGGGGCCAGCCGTCGAGCACGCGGCCTCCTGCGCCTCCTGCACGACCCGGTACACGTGCTCGAAGTCCTTCGGAGGATCCCCCACGACCACGGTTCGCGTCGTGTCCGAGTAGTACCCACCCAGCTCGCCCCCGAAGTCCATCACCACCACATCGCGCGGAAGGATGGTCCGGCCGGACGGTTCGTGGTGGGGAGAGGCTGAGTTCGGCCCGCTGCCGACGATGGTGAAGTCGGCGCGGCTGTGCCCGTTGCGCACCAAGAGGTCGGCGAGGTCGGCGGCGACCTCCTCTTCGCGGCGACCCAGGAACCGTGCGCTGCAGATCGCCCGGAACGTTTCATCTGCGCCGCGCGCGGCTCGCCTAAGCGCGGCCAGTTCGTCCGGGTCCTTCCGAGCTCGGATCGCCCCCAACACGGGGGCTGCGGAGGTGAAGCGCGCGCCGGGAACGGCGTCCTGAAGTGCGAGCACGTGCACGCCCCAGATCTTGTCCCCGACCCCGATGGTTCCCGTCGCCGGTAGCAACGCCGCGGCCACTGCGTAGGGGTCTTGGGCATCCGTCCAACCCATCAGTTCGATCGCGTCGCCGATGGCATCGTGGGCGAGTCGACGCTCCAGCTCCGGCAGCACCAACACCGCAGGTCGGTCGGGGCGGATGACGAGGAGCGAAGGCCGCTCCAGCGGCATCGGGTCGTACCCGGTGAGGTACACGAGATCGGGCGAAG
>JBDTXD010000011.1:0-14412 GCA_040006375.1 Actinomycetota bacterium | reverse complement strand
TGGTGAAGTTCGGCTGGCACTCTCCGTAGCCGTAGCGTGTCGCCGGCAGCTTCACCGGCGGGTGGTTCCACCGGGAGGCCTCGGGCAACACCCTGATGACGCCGCTGAAGTAGGGCGGCTCCGCCACGTCCTTGGTCGAGTTCCAGCCGTTGAATGCGTGTTGCCCTTCTTCACCGCGCTCGCCAGGTTCGGGAAACACCCGTCCCGCGGCTGGCGCGGGTACGTCACGGTGGCGGTCATGACCGGATGCTAACCGTGCGCGCGTTCCTGCGCACCCTGCGATACTCGATCCGTCCACATGCGCTTCCACCGGCTCCTCCTCGTCGTGAACCCCGTGGCCCGAACGGTCAGCCGCCCGACCCTGGCGGTCATCGAGAAGGCGTTGTCAGCCGATTTCTCCCTCGAGGTGGCAGAGACCAAGCAACGTGGCCACGCGCACGAACTCTCTCTGCGAGCCGTCGCCGACGGGATCGATCTGGTGGTCGTCTTCAGCGGCGACGGCACCATCAACGAGGTCGTGAACGCTCTGGCCGGAACGGAGACGGCCCTAGGCGTCATCCCCGGTGGCGCCACCAACATCCTGGTGCGCGCGCTCGGGCTTCCGATCGACCCGATCGAGGCGACCGGCGTACTCATCGGCCGCGCCCTGGACGATGACGCGCGCCCGCTGCATCTGGGCCGAGCCGACGGCCGCTTCTTCGCCGTGAACTGCGGCGCGGGCGTGGACGCCGCCGCGATGCGCCGCCTGGACAGGAAGTTCCCGAAGACGAAGTCGCGCTATACCCGGGTGGCGCTGCGTTCGGTCGCGTGGGAGGTGCTCGCGGGCTACGCCGGCAAGGCGGCCGACATGGAGGTCGTCATCGACGGCGGCGAGCCCGAGCGCTCCCTTTCGGTCATGGTCGGACGAACCGACCCCTACACCTACTTCAAGGATCGCGGCATCCGGATCACGCCGGAAGCCTCATTGGGGACCGGGCTGGACGTGCTCTCGCTCCACAAGCTGAAGCGGCGAAGTGTTCCCAGGATCGCGCTGCAGGTGTTCGGCTCGGCGCGGCACGTCAAAGGCCGGGACATGTCGTACTCGCACGATGCCTCCCGCGTGTCCATCAGATCGGAGACGCCGTTCCCGGTGCAGGTGGACGGGGACTCGCTGGGCGATCACCGCGTCCTGGAGATCGAACTCGCGCGAGAGGCCCTCTGGGTCGTCGCCTGAACCGCGACCTAGCCGGGCGGCACGCCGGGGGTGGTTGCGGCTTCATCCGTGTGGATCCCGCACTCCCACTTGGGCTTACCGGCCCAGCGTCCCGCCCGTTCGGGTTCGCCCGCGAACCGCATCCGCGTGCACGGCGCGCATCCGATCGAGGAGTACCCCAGGTCATAGAGCGGGTTGTGGGGCAGGTGCTCCTCGCGCAGGTAGTGCCAGACCTGTTGGTGGGTCCAGTTCGCCATGGGGTTCACCTTGATCATCCACCGGTCCGGTTCGATCTCGTACTGGTCGACGAACGGTGCGGTTGCGCGCGTGGGCGAGGAGTCGCGGCGCAGTGCAGTCACCCACGCGTCGAAGTTCCGGAGTCCCTCGAACATCGGCCGTACCTTGTTGAGTTCGCAGCACCGCTCCGGGTCGCGTTCGAAGAGCCGAGGGCCGAGCGCGTTCGCTTGCCCCTCGACGGTGTATTCCCCGACAAGGTCCACGACGTTCAGCCCGAGCTGCTCGGTGAGCTGCTCCTTGAAGGCAAGCGTCTCGGCGAACTGATAGCCGGTTTCCAGGAACAGGATCGGGACGTCGGGCCGGATCTTCGTGGCCATGTGCATGACGACGGTGCCCTCGGATTGGAACGCGGAGGCGATCGCGATCCGTTCGATACCCGCGGACTGGAGCGCCCAGCGCAGGATCTCGCCGGGTCCGGCCTGTTCGAACGCGATATTGAGCGCGACGAGCTCGTCTGCGGGAAGGAGTAGGTCCATCGACGACCACCTGGGGTCCGGGTTGGGCGAGTATAGGTCGAACCCCCGAAAAAGGGGGCACGGTCCCCCGACCTTGCTGGTTTCGTATCCTTCCAGGCCCCGACCCCGAACGGAAAGGTGTCCAACCCATGTCCGACCCGACCCAGATCGCCCCGCACGGCGGCACGCTTATCGACCTCCTTGCCACAGGAGACGCTGCCTCCGCGCTCGCTGCTGAAGCCGCCAACCTCCCCAAGCTCGTCGTGGGCGAACGCGAACTCTCCGACCTCGAGATGCTCGCCGTCGGCGCGCTCAGCCCGCTCACCGGCTTCCAGGGCGAGGCGGATTACCACGCCGTCCTGGACTCCATGCACCTGGTCAACGGCCTCCCGTGGGCCATCCCCGTGGTACTGAGCGTGAGCGAGGAAGAGGCCCATCGCGTCGGCGGAGCCGTAGCCGTCGCGCTCGTGCCTGCCGAGGGTGCCGATGCCATCGCAGTGCTGCGCGTGACCGGCACGTTCAAGCGCGACAAGCAGAAGGAAGCCACCAGCGTGTACGGCACGGACGACGGCGAGCACCCCGGCGTGGCCGCGGTGAACGCCGCCGGTGACATCTGCGTTGCAGGGACGCTCGAGGTGATCGCCCTTCCGGCACACGATGACTTCCAGATCTACCGCCTCACGCCCGCCCAGACGCGTGCCGAGTTCGCCAAGCGCGGATGGCGGACGGTGGTCGGCTTCCAGACCCGCAACCCGATCCACCGCGCGCACGAGTACATCCAGAAGTGCGCCCTGGAGATCACCGACGGCCTCCTGGTCCACCCGCTTGTCGGCGCGACGAAGGCCGACGATGTACCGCCGGATGTTCGGATGCGGTGCTACGAGGCCCTCTTCGAGGGCTACTACCCAAGGGACCGCGCGATGGTGAGTGTCTTCCCGGCGGCGATGCGCTACGCCGGACCGCGCGAGGCCATCTGGCACGCGATCTGCCGCAAGAACTACGGATGCACGCACTTCATCGTTGGCCGCGATCACGCCGGGGTCGGCAGCTACTACGGCACGTACGACGCCCAGAAGATCTTCGAGCGGTTCGAACCCGGCGAGCTGGGCATCACCACGTTGAACTTCGAGCACTCGTTCTGGTGCAACGCGTGTGAGGGCATGGCTTCGCCGAAGACCTGCCCTCACGACGAGAGCAACCGGGTGTCCCTCTCAGGCACCAAGGTCCGCGAGATGCTCGCGAACGGAGAGCGCCCGCCCCAGGAGTTCTCCCGCTCGGAAGTCGCCGACATCCTGATCGCGGCGATGAAGAAGTAGTTCGTCCGTGACGCTCGGTTGATGCGCATCCGTATCGCTCCTGATACGGATGCGTTATCATATTTCGTGTGGATGCGGCCAGGTTGGTCAAGATGGCACGGCGCCGGGCGGCGCTGACCCAGCGGGAGCTGGCCCGGCGCTCCGGCATTGCCCAACCGACGGTTTCGCGGATCGAGTCCGGCAAGATGTCGCCGACGTTCGACACGCTGGCCGCGTTGATCCAGGCGTGCGGGATGCAGGTCGTGGCTCTCGAACGCGAAGGCACAGGTGCGGACCTGGCGATGGTGCAGGATCTCCTTCGCATGACCCCGGCCGAACGCCTCGCGTATCACGCTCGGGGCGCGGGGGTGCTGCGCCGCATGCGGGCTGCCAAGCCGGTCGCGGGCCCGGCATGAGCGCTCGGGAGTTCGACCCGTTCGCGATCCTCCGGCGCCTGACCGATGGCGGGATCCGGTTCGTGATCATCGGCGGATTCGGTGCCGGGCTGCACGGGTCGCCGGCCCTCACTGGGGATCTGGACATCTGCTACGACCGCCGTGCCGACAACCTGTCGTCCCTCGGCTCCGCGCTGGCGTCCCTGCACGCCGTGCTGCGCGTCGCGGACCAGGACGAAGGCGTGTCGTTCCCATTGGACGCCCAGGCGCTCCGGCTTGGGGACACGTTCACGCTCTGGACGGATCTGGGGCCCCTCGACATCCTGGCCACGCCATCGGGGACGGCCGGCTATGACGACCTGGACGCCGACGCCGTGGCGTTCGACGTGGGGGAGGGGTTGGTGGTGCGCGTTGCCTCCATCCAGGACATCATCCGCATGAAGCGAGCCTCGGGCCGCGAGAAGGACGCCGCCCACATCTCGGCGCTGCAGGTCGTCGCCGATGCGCAGGACCGGTGAGCGGGCGCTCGGTCGCATCCTCCGCGTAGAATCCCTCCATGGCTGACAACACGGGCAACCGACGGATCGACCGGGTCCAAGATCCGGCGTTCCTGGAGGGCCTGGACGGCCTCTCGCTGGAGGATCTTCGCGAACGCCGAGACGAGTGCCTTGCCGAACGCGAGTACCTGAGTCTCCTCCGCCGGCTCGTGCAGGGTCGCGCCGAGATCCTGAGGGCCGAACTCGGTTCGCGCGGCACCGGCGGCACGTCCTCACCGCTGATCGAACGGCTCTCCGGGATCCTGGCCGGTGATGAGCCTCAGACGGCCTCGCGCGGAGAGGTGGTTCGGGTCGGTGTGCCGGAGGAAGAGATGCTCCTGGCGCGCCGGCGTGTCGAGCGTCTGGTTGCCGATACCGGCATCAGCGATCCTTCGTCTCTGGATGACGAGCAGCTGGCGCAGGCGGTCGAGCTGCTCGCCCAGGAGGAACGCACGGTCTCCGACACGCGCCGGTCGGTGTTGCGCATCCTGGACAACCTCCAAGACGAACTGAAGCGCCGGTATCGCGAAGATCCGTCCCTCGCGTTGCGCTGAGCGCACATGCTCCTGCGCGTCATCGGGCGTTGGTCTCTACTTTCCGCCCTCAGGCGGGGGATTTCGGCCTCACCCACCCTACGGGTGTCCCTGCGCCTCACGGCCTATGCGAGAACAGTGCATCCGCATGATGGCGCCGCGCCGTTCGATTGGGGCATGATGCTCCTTGCATCTACGCCATGTGGATGCGTGGGTCACGGTCCCCAGCGGGTCCCTTAGGAGGGTCGGTTGTCTGCTTCCCCCGAGATGCACACAGATGGACAAGAGCTGCCACAGCTGCACGCGCAGTTGGTCGTATTCGCCCGCGAGGTCGGCGAGCTGTACAGCGCTGAGCGTCAGCGGAGCCGCGAGCTCGAGGCGGCGATCGCCGGCATCGAAGAGATGTACGTCCAGACGATGAAAGCGTTCGCGCAGGTCGTCGAGGCCAAGGACACCTGTACACGAGGGCATCTGGACAGAACGCAGCGCTACGGGATGGCCATCGCCCACCTGGTCGACCCCGAGCTTGCCGCCCGGCCCGAGGTCGCCTACGGATTCTTCCTCCACGACATCGGCAAGGTGGGTGTGCCCGAACAGGTGTTGCGCAAGCCGGGCCCCCTGGATCAGCCGGAGTGGGACGTCATGCGTTCGCACCCGGGCATCGGCGCCCAGATCGTCGAACCCATCCGGTTCTTAGGCGAAGCCGTGGAGATCGTTCGTTCCCACCATGAATGGTTCGACGGCTCGGGATATCCGAAGGGGTTGGCAGGGCAGGAGATCCCGCTCGCCGCGCGGATCTTCGCGATCGCGGATTCGTTCGATGCCATGACGAGTGACCGCCCCTACCGTTCGGCACTCCCTATGGAGGTCGCCGTGAGGGAGATCAGCGAGGGATCGGGAACGCAGTTCGATCCGATCGCGGTTGACGCATTCATGGAGTTGGTGGACCAAGGCGGGATCATCGTGGACGCGAACGACGCGGTCCCGGTGCTCGCCGGGTTGCGCGCCGTCTGACCTGCGCGTCCTTCCTCCGTCCGCGGTAGCCTTCGCGCGGTGAGCCGTTCAGCTGTCCTCGCGCGAGTCATGCGTTCTGGGATCGAGGAGTCCACCCACGTCGGGCACGTTGCGGTGTGCGACGCGGACGGTCGCCTCATCGCGGTTGCGGGCGACCCCGATCGCGAGGTATTCGCGCGCTCGTGCCTGAAGCCGCTGCAGACCGCGGTCGCCCTCGATCTCATCGACGAAGACCTGACCGATCGGGAGATCGCCGTCATGTGTTCCTCGCACAACGCCGAGTCGGTCCACCTACGCGCGGTTCGTTCGGTGCTGCAGCGGGCCGGGCTCACGACGTCGTCCCTGCGATGCCCACCGGCATGGCCGCTGGACCCCGACACCATGGCGAACGCAGGCCGGCGCCGCCGCGAACTCCACGACTGTTCCGGGAAGCATGCGGGGATGCTGCTCGCCTGCGTGTGCGCGGGGTACGAGCGCCCCACCTACCTCTCGCGCTCGCATCCGCTCCAGCGGCGGATCCGGCGTGCGACGCTCGCGGCGGTCGACCGCGAGGACCTGAGCGTGGGCGTGGATGGATGTGGTGCGCCGATCTTCGCGGCCTCGGTCCGGGACTGGGCGACGCTCTACGCGCGGCTCGGCGAGCCCGAGCGCCTCGGCGCATCGGCGGAAGTGACCGAGCTGGCGGTCGGCGCGATGTTGGCCGAGCCCTACCTGGTCGGTGGGCGTGGACGATTGGACACCGACGTGATGGCCGTCACCGGCGACATCCTGGTGAAAGAGGGAGCGGAGGCGCTCACCTGCGCGGCGATCCCGGCACTTGGCCTCGGCATCGCGATCCGTGCCGAGGACGGAGGGGAGCGGGCCGTAGGACCGGCGCTGATCCGGGCGCTCCGGGACATGGGCGGCCTGAGGCGTCAGGACGCAACCGAACTGCGGGAACATTCCAGGCCCGTTGTCCTGGGCGGAGGCCGGCCCGTCGGAGAGATCGTGAGCGACCTCACGCTCCGCCGCCCTCGCTAGCGTTCGCGAAGTCCTCGTTTACGCTCTTGGTATGGCCCGCGTTGCAGTGTTGTCCGTGCATACCTCCCCGTTGGATCAAGCGGGCACTGGAGACTCGGGAGGGATGAACGTGTACATCCGCGAGGTTGCCGAACGGCTCGCCGCGCGGGGCGACACCCTCGACGTGTTCACGCGGCGCCGGAGCAGCGATACCGCACCTGTCGTCGAGCTCGGTTCGGGCACGCGCGTGATCAACGTGAAGGCCGGACCGAACGAACCCCTGCCGAAGGGTGAACTGCCGCGCTATCTGCCGGAGTTCCTGGGGGGTGTGCTGCGCTTGGCCCGAGGGGACGGCCTCGGCTACGACATCGTGCACAGTCACTACTGGCTCTCGGGCTGGGTCGGACGCTCCGCCAAAGAGGAGTGGGATGCTCCGCTCGTCTCGTCGTTCCACACGCTGGGCAAGGTCAAGAACTACTCGCTCGCTCAGGGCGAGCTGCCCGAGTCCGCCGCGCGCCTGTCGGGTGAGGAACGCGTCATCGCGGCCTCCGATCGTATCCTGGCTCCCACCCCAACCGAGGCCGCCCAACTCGTGGGCCTGTACGGGGCCGATCCGGCGCACATCCGGCTGGTTCCGCCCGGCGTCGACCACGAGGTGTTCTTCCCGCGAGGTCGCGAGTCGGCCCGCGAAGAGCTCCATCTCGCCGGCCTCAGGTTGGCCCTGTACGTCGGCCGGCTGCAGGCACACAAAGGTCCCGACGTCGCCGTTCGGACGTTGGCCGAGGCCATCGCGCGCGATCCGGAGGCCACGCGGCACCTCCAACTCGCCATCGTCGGCGGCCCGAGCGGCGTGGATCACGGCGCCGAGGTTGCGCGGCTCATGGAGCTCGCCTCGGCGCTCGGCGTCACCGACCGGGTGATGCTCTATCCCCCGCAGACGCAGCCACGGCTGGCCGATTTCTACTCTGCGGCTGACGTCGTGCTCGTTCCGTCGCGTTCAGAGTCGTTCGGATTGGTAGCCCTGGAGGCGCAAGCGTGCGGAACGCCGGTGGTTGCCGCGAACGTCGGCGGACTTCGGTACGTCGTTCGGGACGGCGTGGGCGGTTACTTGGTTGAGGGTCATGACGCCGGCGATCACGCCGAGCGGCTTATCCAGATCCTGGGTTCTGCCGCGCTCCAAGCCGAGCTCGG
Source organism: Actinomycetota bacterium (assembly GCA_040006375.1). Taxonomy (GTDB): domain Bacteria; phylum Actinomycetota; class UBA4738; order UBA4738; family HRBIN12; genus JANXVR01. The sequence goes on along the minus strand of JBDTXD010000011.1, from coordinate 6,505 downwards.
CGAACGCGGGGCGCGCGATGCGCTCCGGTTCACGTGGGACGCCACGGCCACGGAACTCCACAGCGTGTATCGCGAACTGCTCGCCGGGACTGTCTAATGTCTTGTCACTCTTTGTCTCGGGTCTCTGACCTGCACATATATCCATCTACCTGCAGGAACAGTGGCTTGACCGCCTGACGTACTGTCGATAGATTTCGCCTCGCTCCAAGCAGTCAACGCGAGACGCAAGGAGCCGGATGGAGCGCCGAGAAGCCGCAAGGTGGACACGGCGCGGGGACGGAGGAAGGCCGCAAGGCTGGAGAACGGCCCCGGGGATCGAGGCAAGGCCGCAAGGCCGGAAGCCGATCCCCGCTCCGAACACCGAGCCCCCCGGGGCCACGGGTTCTGGAGCCCGAGCCCCCCGGGGCGGAGGTTCCTTGGAGTTCCTGCTGCTGGCGCGCCGCAAGGCGAAGGCCGAGTGGGACGTTCGGTGACGAGCGAAACGCTGCGGTTGCTTGGGGCACCAAGAGCCCGAGGGGCTGACGGTGGCTGCGAACTTCGGTTCTCGGCGAGCCGGAGGTCTCTCGGGTTCTTCTATTTCCCGCCCCTCGTGTGCGGTACCGTGCCGGTATGACCGAGGGTCGCACGAAGCGCGCGCAGGACGCCGAAGACCGGCGCGACCGGATCATCGAAGCGGCGATGCAGCATTTCGCCGAACATGGCTACCGCGGCGGGCGCGTGGAAGACATCGCGCAGCAGGTCGGGGTGGCCAAGGGCACGGTCTTCCTGGATTTCGGTTCGAAGGAGGGGTTGTTCATGGCGGCGTACCAGCGTGCTGTGAAACTGCTTCCCGCGTGGCTGGACGCTCCCCCGGAGATATTGGATGCCGGGTTCTGGTCCATCCTGGACTGGTGGCTCGACCACACCGAGGAGTCCGTCGGACAGCACTGGGTGCCCAACCGCCTGGCGCAGATCGGCAGATACGACACGGGCCTTGGACTCCACCAGCCGATCAGCCGCTTCATGCGGAGCGAGGACCCCTACGGAACGCTGGACTTCATCGAGTTCGGCGTGACCCGTGGGGAGATCCGCCACGACGTCGACGCGGAGATGCTCGCCTCGATGTTGGACTGGCTGGCCGAACGGTTCCAGGATGCCCTCGTCTCCGAAGAGTTGGACCCGGGCCTGATCCATCGACAGCCCGAACGGCGGTCGATGCGCATCAAGGAGTTCGTCGAGGTGCTGCGCACCGGCATCGCGAGCCGGCCCGAGGACGACTGATCGCAGCGTGACGGGGTTCTCGACCTCAGTGCTTCGGCCGGCCGTGCTCACCGTCGCGGGGAACCCCCTGTTCCGCCGGCTGGCCACCCGGACCGCACCTGGGCGCGCCGTGGCCCTGCGGTTCGTGGCGGGGGAGACGCTCGAAGCGGCCATGGCCGTGGCGCGAGATCTGGACCGAGGTCGGGTGACCGCGATGCTGGACCATCTGGGCGAGAACGTGGCGACGCTCGCGCAAGCCGATACGGCTCGGGACCACTATCTGGCCGCGCTCGAAGGGATCGGTCGCGCGCCGTCCCTGGACTGCGCGATCAGCGTTAAGCTCACGCAACTGGGCCTGGATGTCTCCGTCCAGGAGACCCTCGAACGCCTCTGGCCGGTCTTGGAGACGGCCGCGGAGACCGGCACCCCAGTCATGATCGACATGGAGAGTCACCTCTATGTGGACGGCACGCTCGAGGTCCTCCGCCGGGCGTTCGAGCGGTATCCCAAGATCGGCATCTGCCTCCAGGCCTACCTCAAGCGAACGGTCCAGGACATCTTCGAGTTACCGAGTGGGGTGCGGGTTCGGTTGGTGAAGGGTGCCTACCTGGAGCCGCCCGATCTGGTCTATACGGCGAAGGAAGAGGTGAACCATCGGTGGGCGGAACTGTTCACCACGCTGCTGGCGCGCGGCCATCAGATCGACGCCGCGACGCACGATCCGCAGCTGGTGGAAGGGGTTCGCCAGCTGGTCGATCCGCTCGAGGCGGGATGGTCGCGGGTGGAGTTCCAGATGCTGTACGGTGTCCGCCGTGACCTGCAGGCGCAACTGGCGCGGCAGGGATACCCCATCCGCGTGTACGTCCCGTACGGCACCGAGTGGTACCCCTACCTCACCAGGCGGCTCGCGGAACGGCCGGCGAACATGTGGTTCTTCTTCTCGAATCTGGTGAGGCGTGGATGAGTGACAGGAACGTAGCCCTCCTGGGTGGAGGCAAGATGGGCGAGGCACTGCTCAGCGGCCTCATCCGCTCGGGCGGGCGAACCGCGGAAGAGATCACGGTGACCGCGCGCCGCGAGGAGCGCGCGCGCGAACTGGCCGGCAAGTACGGCGTGAGCGCGACCCTCGACAACGCCCAAGCGGTCAAGTCCTCCGACGTCCTGGTCCTCATGGCAAAACCGCAAGACATGGACGCCCTGTTGGAGCAGATCCGGGACGCCGTCGAACCGCGACACCTGGTCGTCAGCTTCGCCGCCGGGATCCGGACCTCATTCGTCGAACAGCACCTGCCGCAGGGCACCGTCGTGGTGCGTGTGATGTCCAACGTGCCCGTCATGGTGGACGAGGCGATGAGCGTGATCACTCCGGGCACGCAGGCGGACGACTCGCACCTTGCGGTGGCCGAGGAGCTGCTGTCCTACGTGGGCAAGGTCATCAGGCTGGACGAGACGCACCTGGACGCGGTCACCGCGACCAGCGGCAGCGGTCCTGCCTACTTCTTCCTGCTGGCCGAAGCGATGATCGAAGCCTGCATCCTGCTCGGACTGTCCCGCGACGTGGCCACCGATCTCATCATCCAAACAATGCTCGGGTCGGCGAAGATGCTCCGCGACACCGGCAAGCACCCCGTCGAGCTCCGGGAGATGGTCACTTCGCCTGGCGGCACCACAATCGCCGCCATCCGGCATCTGGAGGAAGCAGGTGTACGTGCCGCGTTCCTCAATGCGATCGACGCCGCGAAGAAACGGAGCGTGGAACTCGCCCGTGGCGCGGACGGCGAGGACGCCTGAACACGTAGGCTGGGGCACAGACGCCTTACGGACAAGGACGGGAGAACCTGAATGGGACTGGGTGGGATGAGCAAGCTCCGCGATCGTAAGGATCGCCAACGAGCGAAGAAGAACCGCGAGAAGACCGCAGCCGCGGCGCGCGGCGCAGCCCGCAAGGCAGCGAAGAAGAAGTAGCTCTTCCGCCGCTACCGTTCGGATGCGGTGAGCAACCGGTCGAGTTTCGCCTCCAGTCGCGCGACATCGGCCTCAGTGGCTCCCTGCGACCCGGCCTTCAATCCGACGACGATGGAACCGCCAGGATGGAGCGTGGCTCGTTCCACGTCGCTCAGCTCCACAGCGCCTTGCCGCCTGACCGCGACGATGAGGTCCTCACGTCGAAGTGCGAGGCGGCGCAGAGCGTCTTCGTCGATCTCGCCGTTGGAGATAAGCTCGGTTGGCCTGCCTTCGAACAACTCGTCCGTCACCCGCTTCTTCCGGACGGCCCGCACCACTATCGCGTTGAAGCCGACCAGTACTGCGGCTCCGATGACGCCGCCCACCAGCGAGTCGTCCGGTCCGATGATCGCGTTCTGCACCACGTTGCTCAGCAGTAGGAGCACCACCAGGTCGAAGGAGTTCAGCTGGGCCAGGTCGCGCTTCCCGAACAGCCGCAGGAGGGCGACGATCGCCAGGTAGACCAGGACCGTTCTGATGATCTTCTCGATGATGGGCACCCCGCTGGTCCCAAGGCTGTGGGTGATCGTTGCGAGCATGGCCGAACTCCTTACTCTCCGGGCAGGTATCGCGACGATACCCCCGCGAGCTGTCGGTCTGGCTAGCTCGAAGCGATCCGGTTCTTGAGGGTGCCGATCCCTTCGGCGCGAAGCTCCACGACCGCCCCCGGCCACAGCTGGCGGGATGGATCCGATGCCGGTCCGAATGGGCCCAGCGCGAACGCGTCGCCGCGCTCCAACGGCGCCACGCGCGACACGGCTCCGATCAGCCCGAACAGGTTGTGTGCCGCGCCGTTGAGGTTCCCCTTCGCGATGGATCCGCCGTCGATGAGGACGTCCAGGTAGAGCGCGTGCGGGTCGAGTTCGTCGGCGGTCACCACCACGGGTCCGATCGCGATCGGCAGGCCCTCCGCGGTCGTCATCGGCGCGCCGCTGGCATCGCGCGCCGACCAGTCGTTGACCAACGTGTAGCCGAACACGTTCGCCTGCACGTTGGCGTCATCTGCCCGGTGCAGTTCCTTCGCGAGCACGGCGGCGACCTTCGGTTCGTACTCGAGCCACGCGGCGCCGGCCGGCCACGGGACCTCTTGCTCCGGTCCCACCAGCGCACGCTGGAGATCCGAGGCGCCGGGGGATAGGAGCGAGCGAGGGAACAACGGCGTGAGCACCCGCGCGCGCTTGACCACGTGCGTCATCACATCGTCGTGTTCCAGAGCGGCACGGGCGGCATCCAAGATGGTGCCGCGACTGCTCGAGACAAGGGCTTCCAACGTGGGCGGGAAGGCCGGGTGCCCGACGGCGTCGGGCAGATCCACCACCTCGCCCCCGAAGATCGCTCCTAGCCGCCGGTGCCCCCCCCGGTCGAAGGTCACGAGCCTCATAAGGGAGCAGGAGCATACGTCCGCTACCCCCCCAACCCCAGTAGCCGAACGGCTGAACTTGCGGTCACGCGGTGTCTCCTACCCCTAGGCGGCCCGGTGGGCGCTCGGCTACCATGCGTGCCTGACCACCAGCGGTTCCTGGCAGCAGGTTCCTGGCACGTTCCAGAAGGGGGCGAACTTCCTATGGCAGAAGGTTTCCGCGTCACCTACGCCACGATGTCGGCCGACAACGAAGAGCTGCACAAGGGCTATGCCCAGGGGATCGAAGACGCGAAGAAGGAGCTGGGCAACACCATCCCGGTCGTGGTGAACGGCCAGGAGCGTGAGGGCGAGGGGGCATACGAACTCCGCTCACCCATCGACAGCGACATCCTGCTCGCGAACATCTCCCAGGCGACCGGTCAGGATGTCCAGGACGCCATCGCGGCCGCCAAGGGATTCGCCCTGGAATGGGACCGGATGGGCTGGAAGCGCCACGTCGAACTCATCAACGCCGCCGCCGACCTCATGTCCGAACGCCGGAACGTCCTGTCCGCGCTGATGGCCATGGAGGTGGGCAAGAACCGCCTCGAAGCGCTGGGAGACGTGGAGGAGACCGCCGACCTCATGCGCTGGAACGCCAAGGCGATCGAGGACCACCAGGGGTTCCGCGTGCCGATGCAGGCGATGGGCGCAGCGGGTGACTACTACGACGTGCTCCGGCCCTATGGCGTGTGGGCGGTCATCAGCCCTTTCAACTTCCCGATGGCGCTGGCCGGCGGGCCGTCCTCCGCGGCGCTGGTCGCGGGCAACGCGGTCGTCTTCAAGCCGGCGCACCAAGGGGCGCTGCTCGGGTACAAGTTGTACGAGATCTATCGCGACGCGGGGATCCCGGCCGGCGCGTTCCACTACCTGCCGGGCCGAGGTTCGGTCGTGGGAGATGCCATCGTCCATCACAAGGATGTCGGCGGGATCACGTTCACCGGTTCCTACGACGTCGGTATGGGCATCTACAAGACGTTCGCCACGGCGTATCCCAAGCCGGCCATATGTGAGATGGGCGGGAAGAACCCGACCATCGTCACGAAGAACGCGGACCTGGACAAGGCCTCCGACGGCGTGCTCCGTTCGGCGTTCGGCTACGGCGGACAGAAGTGTTCGGCCAACTCTCGCGTCTACGTCGAGCGAGAGGTCTACGACGACTTCCTGGCGCAGCTGAAGACGAAGACCGAGGCCATCAAGGTCGGGGATCCGCTGGAGCGGGAGGTGTACCTGGGTCCGGTCATCAACGCCGCCGCCGTGGAGACGTACGTGGAAGCGGTGGAAGAGGCCAGGAAGTCGGGCACGGTCGTCACCGGCGGCGAACGCATCACCGAGGGCGACATGGCGCGCGGGTCATTCGTGCAGCCGACGGTGGTCGCCGTGCCGACGGACAACTGGCTATTCAAGAAGGAGTTGTTCGTGCCGTTCGTCGCGGTGGCTCCGGTGGATTCGCTGGACGAGGCCATCGAACTCTCCAACGACAGCGAGTACGCCCTCACCGCGGGCCTGTTCAGCGAGGACCAGAGCGAGATCGACGAGTGGCTCGATCGGATCGAGGGCGGGGTGGTCTACGTGAACCGGCGCGCCGGTTCGACCACCGGCGCGTGGCCGGGCGTGCAGCCCTTCGGCGGCTGGAAGGGCTCTGGCACCACTGGGAAGGCCGGCGGCGGTCCGTACTACGTCACCCAATACATGCGCGAGCAGTCCCGGACGGTGATCTCGGAGTGAGCGAGGCCGACGAGTCGACGCTGACGTACGAAGGGCTCTCCGGGATCAACCGGCCGAAGCTCATCACCGAGGTGCCCGGCCCCGAGGCGATGGCACGCATCGAACGCGACCGCAGGGTGACCTCGCCCTCGC
>JBDTXD010000010.1:0-14782 GCA_040006375.1 Actinomycetota bacterium | reverse complement strand
ATGTCCGAACGGTTCGGGCTCCGCGCGTGCCACAGGCGCCGGTCGAACATCACGGCGTCGCCGGGCTTGGCCAGGATCGGCGTCGCGCCGGGGATGTCGTTGTCATCGTCCGCCGGCCGGTCGATCTGATTCACCAGATGGGAGCCCGGCAGCACCATGAAGTTGCCGCGTCCGGGTTCGCTTACGTCGGTGAGGAAGTACGCGAGCTTCACGGCCATGCGCGGGCGCGGCTCGCCTTCCAGATCGCGGTTGATCACGCCCCCGTCCTGATGCCACATCCATGGCTGCACCGCGTCCGGCTCGGGCGGGTGCACGTCCAGGTGGCAATGGAACATGAAGATGTTGGTCCCGATCATGCCGACGACCAACGGCAGTGTTCCTGGCGGATCGAGCATCTCCAGGAACTCGGGCTCACGTCCGCAGAACGCCAGGAGATGCAATGCCTTCGCCCCGGAGACCGGACGGTCGGTGCGCTCCTCGTCCCAGATCTTGTCGACCTTCGCGGTCAGGATCGCCACCTGCTCGGGTGGCAGCGCTCCCGGGATGTGCAAGTACCCGTCTCGTTCGAACGCCGTCTTCATCGCTTGCAGGTCGTTGCCGGTTGCACGTATGTCGGTGGTCAACCCAAGCACCCCCCGTGTCGTCAGGATCTCTCGGTCAGGTCCGTGAAGCGGCAAGCCTAAGCCCTGGAGGTCGGGTTCGCCATCGATGACAGCGTGTTGATCAGCGACCCCAACCTCGGCCCCAGCCGGCTCAGTTCCTCCAGGTGGAGCAGAGACAGCGACGTCAGCCGTCGGTTCCCGAGGGGGGTCAAGGAGAGCCGCACGATCCTCCCGTCTGAAGGGTCGTGACCTCGAGCGACGAGACCGGCTTCTGCGGCCCGGTCGACCAGCTCCGTCGCGCTGTGGTGCCGCAGGAGGAGCGCCTCCGCGATATCACCGATCGACGGTGGGTCCTGGCCGGTGTGGCCGCGGATGGCAAGCAACAGCTGGTGTTGAACGGGCGTCAGTCCGGCACGGTGTGCCTGTTCCTCGCTCCAATGTTCGAAACGCCGGATACCCGTGCGGAGCGCCAGGAGCTGGCGGTAGTCGGTATCGGTCGGGAGGCGTCGTCTCTGCATGCCTGAGATGTATCGTAACACGATATAGTTAGTCGGTGGAGATACCTCGTGGACGCCTGCTGCTTCTTTCCGGTCTCGGGGTCGTGCTCGGACTCTTAGGGGGTGCCGCGGCGTTCGTGCTGCTGCGACTGATCGGCCTCCTCACGAACCTCGCGTTCTTCGGCCGGGTTGCGTGGGGGCTTCCCTCGTTCTCCCATCTCCATGCCTCGCCTCGGATCGTGATCGCTGCCGTCGCGGGAAGTTTGGTGGTGTCTTCTCTGGCGATCTGGTGTCCGATGATCAAAGGCCACGGGATCCCGGAGGCCATGGACGCCGTGCTGACCAACCAGAGCCGGATCGCCCCGCGCGCGGCGCTTGCGAAGCCGCTTTCGGCGGCGGTGGCCATCGGCACCGGCGGCCCGTTCGGCGCGGAGGGGCCGATCATCGTGACCGGAGGCGCCTTGGGGTCGCTCTTGGGTCAGGCGCTCCACGTGTCCCCGGCCGAGCGCAAGATCCTCCTGGCGAGCGGCGCGGCGGCAGGCATGGCGGCGACGTTCGGCACCCCGCTGGCTGCCGTGATCCTGGCCATCGAGCTCCTCATGTTCGAGTTCTCCGTGCGGGTATTTGTGCCGCTGGTTGTCGCCGCGGCGGTGGCGGGAGGGGTCCATGCGGCGGTGTTCGGCGCTGCCCCTCTGCTCCACGCGCCCACGACCGAGGCGGTCGGCCTGACGCGACTCCCGGCGTTCGTCGTTCTGGGCGCGATGTGTGGTCTCTTGGCCGCCGTGCTGACGAAGGGACTGGAGATCGTCGAGGACACGTTCGAGAGGCTTCCGGTTACACCGTTCTGGTTCCCGGTGATCGGGGCTGTGGGCTTCGCGGCCATCGGACTCCTGCAACCGCGGGCCCTCGGCGTGGGCTACGACCAGATCAACGATGTCCTGCTCGGAAGGCTCACGATCGGCGTCGTCGCGGGGCTCGCGTGCGCGAAGCTCTTCGCGTGGTGGATCGCCCTGGGTTCGGGGACATCCGGCGGGACGCTGGCTCCGATCTTGCTCATCGGGGGAGCGGCCGGAACCTTGGCGGCGTGGGTTGCCGCGCGCTTCCTGCCCGGTCTCGGCGTACCGACGAGCGTGATGGCCCTGGTGGCCATGGCGGCCACGTTCGCTGCCGCCACGAGAGCCCCGTTCGCCTCTATGGTCTTCCTCTTCGAACTCACCCGCGAGTACACGATCATCCTCCCGCTCATGATCGGCACGGTCGCTGCGGTGCTCGTGTACGACGCGCTCATGGAGGAAAGCCTCATGACCATGAAGCTCGCCCGCCGGGGCCTCCGGATCCGTTCCGAGTATCACCTTGACCCGATGCGCACGACCTTGGTCCGCGACGTCATGACGTCCGACGTGCGGACCTTGCCCGTCGCCGCGACCGTTGGCGAGGCCCGCGAGATGTTCACCGCCACCCGGCACGGCGCCTATCCGCTGATCGACAGCGAACGCCGGGTTGCCGGCATCGTGACCCGCGGCGACATCCTCCGGTCACCGGTACCCGATGCGACCCCAGTGACGGAGATCGCGAGCGCAGACGTCGTGACCGTCGATCCCTCGGCGCAGTTGCTCGACGTCGTGGCCCTGATGCTCGAGGAAGACATCGAATACGTACCCGTCATCGATCCCGCCCGAACCATCATCGGCATCTGCACCCGAACGGACCTGCTCCAGGCGCGCGCGCCAGGTCTTGAGGGAGAACGCCGGCAACCGGGTTGGCTGCGCGGGTCGCGATAGTCCGGTTGCCCTGTTAGGCGCCCGCCCGCGAGTGCGTCCGATCCCCAGTCTCTTTGACCGCGCGGAACACGGTGTCGCCGATGTCCGCCGGGTTCCGCACCGTGAAGTGCCCGAGTCTCTCGATGGCGTCGAGCTTGGCGGTCGCGGTGTCGGAGTCGCCGGCGATGACCGCACCCGCGTGACCCATCCGGCGGCCGCGCGGCGCCGATACCCCTGCGATGAACGCCACCATGGGCTTCGTCATGTACTGCGACGCCCACGAGGCCGCCTCCACCTCCTGCCGTCCGCCGATCTCGCCGATCATGACCACGACGTCGGTCTCATCGTCGTTCTCGAATGCCTCGAGCACGGTCTTGAAATCGGTGCCGTTGACCGGATCGCCGCCGATCCCGACGCAGGTGGACTGACCGAGGCCCAGCTTGGTCATCTGGCTCACGGCCTCGTAGTTCAACGTGCCCGAGCGCGACACCACGCCGATTCGGCCTTTGGAGTAGATGTGGCTCGGCATGATCCCGACCTTGCACTCCCCGGGCGTGATGATGCCGGGGGAGTTCGGGCCGATGATCGTCGTGCTCCGCCCGGCCAGGTAGCGCTTCGTTCGCACCATGTCCTGGACGGGCACGCCGTCGGCGATGATGACTGCGATGTCGATCCCTGCCTCCACGGCTTCAAGCAGGGAGTCGGTGGCGACGGCCGGCGGGGTGAAGATGCCCGAGACATCGGCGCCCGTTTCCTCGACGGCCTCGGCCACACTGTTGAACACCGGCAGCCCCAGGTGCGTGGTCCCGCCCTTGCCCGGCGTGACACCGCCGACGATCTTCGTCCCGAAGCCCATCGCCTCCTCGGCGTGGAATGTGGCGTGCTGGCCGGTGAAGCCCTGGAAGATGACCTTCGAGTCCTTGTCTACGAACACACTCATGCGCTCGCTCCTTCCAACGATGCAACGGCTTTCGCGGCGGCTTCGTCCAGATCCGCGGCCTGGATGATCGCCATGCCGCTGTCGTTCAGGATCTTTCTGCCCGCGTCGACGTTCGTTCCGGCGAGACGAACCACGACGGGAACGCGGATCTCCTGATCACGGGTGGCCTGCACCACGCCAGTGGCGATCCAATCGCACCGGTTGATGCCGGCGAAGATATTCACCAGGATCACCTGTACGTTCGGATCCTTGAGCACGATCCGGAACGCGTTCGCGATCTTCTCCGGGCTCGCGCCGCCCCCGACGTCCAGGAAGTTCGCCGGACGGCCGTTGTGGTGCGCGATCGCGTCCATCGTGGCCATCGCAAGGCCGGCGCCGTTCACGATGCACCCAACGCTCCCGTCCAGGGCGATGTAGTTGAGGCCGTGGCCCGTCGCCTCGACCTCCTTCGGGTCCTCCTCGTCGAAGTCCCGGAGTTCGGCGATGCCTCCCTGACGGAAGAGCGAGTTGTCGTCGAAGCTCATCTTGGCATCGATGGCCATGAGATCTCCTTCCTCGGTCACGATGAAAGGGTTGATCTCGAGCAGCTGGCAATCCTTGTCCCGGAACAGCCGGTAGATCCGTTTCAGCAATCGGGTGAACGGCGTCGCCCGGTTGGCGAGCCCGATGGTCGTTGCGATCTTGCGGCACTGGAAGTCCAGGAGTCCCACGCCCGGGTCGACGTACTCCTTGTGGACCTTCTCCGGCGTCGACGCGGCGACCTCCTCGATGTCCACTCCTCCCTCGGCGCTGGCGATGATCACGACCTTCTGGCTGACGCGATCGATGATGAGGGATAGGTAGAACTCACGCTCGATCCGACTCGCGCGCTCGACGAGCACCCGCTGGACCAGTTGTCCTTCGCGTCCGGTCTGGGGCGTGATGAGTGTGGACCCGATCATCTGGTCCGCCGCCTCGGCCACCTTGGCGGGTGTGTTCGCGATCTTGACGCCGCCGGACTTGCCACGGCCGCCGGCGTGGATCTGCGCCTTCACGACCCATCGGCTACCGCCAAGCTCTTCCGCCACCCTGGCAGCGGCGCGTTCCGTGTAGATGACCTCGCCGGCGGGGACCGGAACCCCGTAGCTCTTCAGAAGTTCCTTGGCCTGATACTCGTGGATATTCAGGGTGCCTTCCTTCCGCGGCCCGACTGCGGGCCGCCAACTCCGCGTCCCGACAGCGGGATCGCGTCCTGTGGTGCGGTGGTACGTAACCCGTGAACGCTCTAGCGGGCGCTGATCTGTTCGATCTTAGTGACCAGATTCTCGGCCATCCGGGTACTCGCGGCATCGATCAGGCGCCCGTCCAGGCTGACGGCGCCCTTGCCTTCCTTCGCTCCCTGTTCCATCGCGTCGAGGATCCTACGCGCGCGGTCGACCTCGGCATCGCTCGGTGTGAACACCTCGTTCGCGAGCGAAACCTGGTTCGGGTGGATGGCCCACTTGCCTTCGCACCCGAGCGCCGCCGCTCGGCGGGCGGCGCTGCGATATCCGTCCGCGTCGTTGAAATCGCCGAACGGGCCGTCGATGGGCCGAAGGCCTTCAGCACGGCATGCGGCGACCATCCGGCTGATCCCGAAGTGCCACTGGTCGCCCCAATGGATCTCACGTGTGCCCGATGTGTCTGCGTCGGTAAGCACCGAGTAGTCGGGGTTCGCGCCGCCGATGTTCGTGGTGCGTGCCTGCACGCTGGCGGCGTAGTCGGCGACGCCGAACACCATGGCTTCGAGGCGGTCAGGCCGCGCGCGAGAGATCGCCTCGACGTTCGCCATCCCCTTCGCCGTCTCGATGAGGATGTGGATGCCGATGCGCCCGGGCTCCCAACCGTTCCGCTGTTCGATCTGATCAAGAAGCGTTGCCACGAACTCCACGTCCGAGGTCGAGCCGACCTTCGGAACCAACAGCGTGTCCAGGACCTCGCCTGCCTGTTCGACCACATCGACCACATCGCGATAGCACCAGTGCGTGTCCAGGCCGTTCACCCGAACGCTGACCGCCGTCTTCGTCCAATCGTGGGTTCGCAGGGCTTCGATGATGTTGGCGCGGGACTGCTCCTTGTCGTCGGGCGCGACCGCATCCTCCAGATCCAGGAACACGATGTCGGCGTCGAGCGTCGGCGCCTTCTCCATGGCGCGGATGTTCGTGCCGGGGACGGCGAGTTCGCTGCGGTGTGGCCGGGTCTTGTCGGTCATGTCGGGTCCTTACGCTCGCAGAAGCGGTGTACTGGCCGATCCCGCAGAACGGCCGTTCGAGCTGTGCTACCGCGGCAGCACCTCGTCGAACGCGGCGAGCACGCGGTCGGCGGTCTCGCGGTTCGCGTTCACACCCATGAGGCCAACCCGCCAGATCGGCGGAGCCGTCGGTCCCAGACCCCCGCCGACCTCGATGTTGAACTGGCGAAGGATCTTGCTCTGGATCTCCTTGCCGTCGATGCCCTCCGGCACGTTGATGGCGGAGAGCTCCCACAGCTGGTGGTCGGGGTCGGAGAGGAAGCTGTAGCCGCGGTCGCGCATCTGCGCCTGGAAGTACTCGCCGGCGTCCTGATGGCGGGACCACCGGTTCTCGAGGCCCTCCTCGAGGCCGAGCCTGATCCCTTCATAGAGCGCGTAGTACTGAAGGATCGGCATCGTGTGGTGGTACGTGATGGGCCGGTCTACCCAATAGCGTTCCAGTTCGGCGATGTCGTAGGTGTACGGAGCGGGATGCTTCTTCGCCTTCTGCACCTCGAGTGCCCGCGTCGACACGGTGAAGGGCGAGAGTCCCGGCGGGCAGCCGAGCGACTTCTGCGAACACGAGTAGCCGTAGTCGATACCCCACTCCGCCGCCTCGACCCGTTCGCCGCCGAGCGAGGTCACCGCATCGACCATAAGGAGTGCGTCGGGCGCGGCATCTCGCATCAGCGCGGCGAGCTCAGGCAGTGGATACCGAACGCCGGTGGAGGTCTCCGCGTGGACGACCGCGACGAGCTTCGTGTCCGGGTTCGCGCGGAGCGCGGCCTCCACGGCCTCGAGCGGCGCGATCTGTCCGAGCGGCGCCGTCACCTCGATCAGATCGGCCTCGTGGCGCCGGGCCATGTCCGCCAGCCGGGCGCCGAAGAACCCTGCGTGGATGGCTAGGACCTTCTCACCCGGTTCGACCAAGTTCGTGATGCCGGCCTCCATCCCGGAGGTGCCACTCGCACTGAAGCAGAGCGACACGCCGTCCGGATTCCGCCAGAGTGCCTGCATACCCGCCACCAGGTCCACGAGGATGTCCCAGAAGTCGGGGTCCAGGTGTCCGTTCATCGGCGCGCGCATCGCCTCCAGGACAACGGGGTTCACGTTCGAGGGTCCCGGGCCGCAGAGCAGCCGCTCGCCGGGATGCAGCTTGGGGATCGAGGTCACGAGGTCACCCATGGGGACGCCTCCCTTTCACGTCGTCCCGGCGGCGGAGCCCCTCCACCTGAAGCTCCGCCGGCCGGGAAGTTGAATGGCGGTTCAAGGTAAGGCCGGAGTATGGCACGGTCGGTCCCCTCGGCGCCAGTCGGGATGCGCAGCCGGCCCTCACCTGGCAAGATGCCGTCGATGGATCCACTGGTGCTCCAGACGCAGCGGCTGCGCCTTCGTCCGCTCGCGCGCGACCTCTCGGATCTGGAGCCGCTCAACGCCATCCAGGCCGATCCCGATCACATGCGGTACTACCCGCATCCGTTCTCGATGCAGGACTCCCGAGCCTGGATCCAGCGATGGCTCGAACACGAGGATCGCTACGGCTATGCGCTGCTGGCGGTGGAGGACCGCGAGGGCGGGGAGTTCCTGGGCAACGTCGGCTTCATCCACCAGGTGGTGGACGGTATCGACGAACTGGAACTCGGGTGGTCGATCACTCCGGCCAGAGCGCGGCAAGGGATCGCGACGGAGGCGGCGGCCGCCTGCCGCGACTGGGCGTTCGGGCGGTTGGACGTCGACCATCTGATCTCGTTGGTTCGTCCCGAGAACGAACCCTCAGCCGGCGTGGCGCGGAACCTGGGGATGAGGGTCTGGAAGGAAACGGTCTTCGGGAGTCTCGGGTGGATCCACCAGGTGTTTCGGATCGACCGTCCTACTCGGTGATGTCGATCCGTTCGATCACCACGTCGTCCACCGGACGGTCCTGCGCGCCCGTCTCGGCTTTCGCGATCCCCTCGACCACGTCGTAGCCCTCGGTCACCTTGCCGAAGATCGTGTGCTTGCCGGTCAGCCAGGGCGCGGCGGCAACCGTGACGAAGAACTGCGAGCCGTTCGTGCCAGGCCCCGCGTTCGCCATCGCCAACAGGCCGGGTCCGTCGAACCCCGGAGCGCCTGGAGGGCATTCGTCCTCGAACTGGTAACCGGGGCCGCCCATGCCGGAGCCGGCGGGATCCCCGCCCTGGATCATGAATCCGTCGATCACCCGGTGGAACACGGTGCCGGGATAGAGCGCGTCCTTCTTCCTCTGACCGTCGCGCGGGTCCTTCCATTCGCGTCCACCCGTCGCCAGGTCGAGGAAGTTCTGCACGGTCTTGGGAGCGTGCTCGGGCATGAGTTCGACCGTGAACGCACCACGGTTGGTGACGATGGTGGCGATGGACATGTCGCATCGACCTTTCAGTGTCGGAAGCTCCGAGCCTATCGCGGCCCCGGAGAACCGCGGCGCGCTACCGGAGCGGAGCGCGGAAACATCCGCCGGGCAAGGCTACCGGAGGATCACGCGGGCCGGAACGTGAAGCTGCGGATGACGATCTCCGCGGGCTGGGCGTTCGTCGGAGGATCGCCGCGGAAAAGCCAGAAGTTCAGGTGCACATGTGCCTTCCCGGGAGCGGGCACGTCGGGCCCGCGATAGGTCCAGCGGGAGATCTCGGCCCCGGGCACGGCGTACGCGCCGAACGCGACACTAGCCGGCCGCCAGGTGAACACCTGGTCCGACACCGGTGCGGCCGAGGGCTGCAGATATCGATGTCTGTTCCCGGCATGTTGATAGGGCTGGACCGTGAAGCCGGCGGTCTTCTGATCGGAGGCGTCCCCCCACCGCGACCATTCGATGTCCAGTTCGCGGTGATGCTCACCCGGTGAGTTATCCCACGTGAAGAGCCCGAGGACGATGTTCGGGTCCAGTGTCTCGGCGTCACCCTCCACCCGGAACCGATACGTTCCGAACCCGCTCGCGTGGGCTGAGGAGATCTCTGCGCACTGCCAACCACCCGCGCGGTGGGTGATAGCGACGTGAAGGCGTCCGCGACCGTCGACCCAGACGTTGCGGGTGTCGTCACTGAAATGGTTCGGACCCGGCCCGACGGCGCCGGCGCTGTTCTCAACATCCCACGCTTGACCCGACCAGTGGATGGTTCGCGCGGCTGCGGGGCTCGCGGAGAGCGCGATCGTTGCCAGGACAGCGAGGACTAGGAGCGTTCTGCGCATGGATGGAGGTATCGGCGCGCGCCGCCTCAGTCTGGATGCGCTGGAGCGGTTCATCCTGGCGAGCGCCACGCGAGGGCCTTCAGCGCCTTGGGAACCGTGTCCTTCGGCGAGACCTTGTACCACGCCTCCGCGACGCGCCCGTCCGGGTCGACCAGGAACGAGGAGCGGATCACGCCCAGGTACTTCTTTCCGTACAGCGACTTCTCGCCCCAGGTGCCCCATGCATCTGCGATGGCGTGATCGGGATCGGACAGGAGCGGGAAGCCGAGTTCGAACTTCCGGTCGAACGCATCCTGGTCCTGGACGCCGGAGACGCTGATGCCCACCACGTCCACGTTCAGCCCGGAGAAGGCCTCGCGCGCGTCGCGGACGGCGCACGACTGCGTGGTGCAGCCCGGCGTGTCGGCCTTCGGATAGAAGTAGACCAAGAGCGTTCGTCCGCGGAAGTCTTCCAACGATACGCTCGAGCCGGACTGATCCGGCAGCGAGAACGGTGGCGCCTCATCGCCCGGCTTCAACGTGGTCATAGCACCAAGGCTACTGCGCCAGCTGCTCGGCCAACGCGCCCGTGGAGGTAACCGGCAGTTTGCAAGCGAACCGTTCGCAGACGTAGGCCGTTGCCCCCCCATCGACCGCGAGCCGGCCCCGTAGCAGCTCGATCGTGTCCTCGGCTTCGCGATCGCCGGAGGCCGCCGCCGCGACCACGACGTTCGGACGGTACGTGCTCGACAGCTCCCGCAGGAGGTCGCGAGTGCGCACATCCCGGGGGTCGCCGATGACGGCGACCTGCTTAGAAGGGCCGAGATACAGGTCGATGGCGCAGAGGGCATGCCCGAACCCGCTCGGCGCGCGAACGGCGCCGTCCATCACCAGCCGCAGCGCCCGCTCCGCGACCTCGGCGTACACCGAGGCGCCGGTCAGCAGCGAGAGGCGGATCAGGACCTCTGCGGCCACGGAGTTCCCGCTGGGGACCGCGTTGTCGTACAGCTCCTTGGGCCGAACCACCAGGTCGGCTCCGGCGTCGGCTCCGGTCAGGAAGAATCCACCCCGCTCTTCGTCCTGGAACCGTTCGAGCAGCACGTCTCCCAGCTCGCGCGCCGCCAGGAACCATCGCGGCTCGAACGTCGTGCCGTAGAGCGCCAAGAAGGCCGAGCAGAGCAGCGCGTGGTCATCGCAGAACCCAGTGCCCCCCGCGATCCCCTCGCGCCACGAGCGACGGACGCGCCCGTCCGCCGCCCGGAGTTGAGCCAGTACGAACGCCCCGCATCGCTCGGCTGCGCGGACGTACGAGGGCGCATCGAACGCGCGTCCCGCCTCGGCGAACGCCTCGATGGCCATCGCGTTCCATGCCGTGACCACTTTGTCATCGGTGCCGGGGTGGACCCGGCGCGCACGAACCTCGCGCAAGACGCCTCGGGCCCCCTCGATCTCCGCCGCGAGCTCCTCGGTCCTCAGACCGAACTCCGCGGCGATCCCGCCGATCGGCAGCGGCTGCCACAAGACGTTGGTGCCCTCCCAGTTCCCCTCGCGCGTGGCCCCGAACGCCGTCGCCACCGCCTCGCCGACCAGTCCAGCCAGCTCGTCCCAGGACCAGACGAAGAACCTGCCTTCGACGCCGTCGGAGTCCGCGTCCTGGCTGGACCAGAACCCACCGGCGGAGTCCCGCATCTCCCGGAGGAGGTAGTCCAGCGTCCGGGAGGCGACGGTCCGATATCGCTCGTTCTTCGTCACCTGCCATGCGCGGACGTAGAGCCGGGCAAGGAGCGCGTTGTCGTAGAGCATCTTCTCGAAGTGCGGGACGTGCCAGGCCGCATCCGTCGAATAGCGTGAGAACCCGCCACCGACCTGGTCGTGCATCCCGCCGTCCGCCATCCGGTCGAGCGTGATCACGGCCATCTCCAGCGCGTCGGGCGCGCCTCTGAGGGCTTGACGCAGGAGGAATTCCAGCGTCATCGGCTGCGGGAACTTCGGCGCAGCGCCGAAGCCACCCCAGCGCGGATCGAACTGTTCCCGGAGCCTGGCGAGCGCATCGGCGGTCAGGTCAGCGGTGAGCGGATCGGCGACTGCGTCTATCCGTCCCGCTCGGTCGATGGCCTCGGTGACGCGGATCGACTGCGCGTCGATCTCGTCCCTGCGATCTCGCCATGCATCGGCCAGACCGGTCAGGACCTGGCTGAAGGAGGGCAGGCCCTGCCGAGGTTCGGGCGGGAAGTAGGTCCCGGCGTAGAAAGGCCGGCCTTCCGGGGTGATGAATGCCGACAGGGGCCACCCACCGCTGCCGTTCATCGCCTGCACCGCGTCCATGTAGATTGAGTCGATGTCCGGGCGCTCCTCCCGATCCACCTTGATGCTCACGAACCGGTCGTTCAGGAGTGCCGCCGTCGCCTCGTCTTCGAAGGATTCGCGTTCCATCACGTGACACCAGTGACAGGCCGCATACCCGATCGAAAGGAAGATGGGCTTGTCTTCCTCCCGAGCCCTCTGGAACGCCTCCTCGCCCCATGGGAACCACGCGACCGGGTTGTGCGCGTGCTGGAGCAGGTAGGGGCTCGTCTGGCCTGCCAGGCCGTTGGGAGGACGTTCGTTCACGGAGGCAGTGTCTCGCGCGGAGCCGGTCACGCCTATTCGGCCCGGACGGGTCAAGTGATGGCCCCCCGGATGCCGATGCCAGGGGCATGGACACAGAGCTGCGCGTGATCGTCGTGAGCCAGGGGAGCGCCCTTACCCAGTCGCTCATCCTCTTGCTGACCCGGCGCTTCGCCGTCCGGGTCCTGGGGCCCGTGGCCGACGAGGTGCGCGCGCTGGAGGTCCTGGCAGGTGGTTCGGTCGGACTGATCGTGGTCGACCTGGCGAGGGAGGACGGCCGGGCTGCGGAGATCGTCTCGGCGATGGTCGACGGGTGCGCCACCCCAGTGCTCGCCGTCGCCGCGGACGGGAGTGTAGAAGACCCGGCGCGGGCCCTGGCGGCCGGAGCCATCGGCGTGATCCGAGGAACCGGGGGGAACGCTCATGAGCTGGCGGCCTCGCTCCGGCGGGCGGCCACCGGCGCGCTCGTCCTTCCCGACGTGGACCTTCCGTCGGTGGTCGAGCAGCTGCGCGAGCGATCAGGGATGCCTCTGGCGTCCGCCGGGCTTACGGCTCGAGAAGAGGAGGTCCTGCGCGCGATGTCGACCGGAACGTCCGCCGAGGAGATCGCGCGAGCGCTCGGCATCAGCACCCAGACCGTTCGTAGCCACGTGAAGAACGTCATGGCCAAACTCGGGGTGCACTCCAAGGTCGAAGCGGTGACGTTCGCCCTTCGAACCGGCTTGACGGGAGACCGGCGTAGCGCGTGATGCGCGGCGCGCGGGGCCGTAGCGGTAGCCTTCGAGCCGATGGGACCATCGACGATCCGTGTGCTGGTCGTTGACGCGCATCCGGTGATGCGGGGGGTAGCCCGTCTGGCATGCGAGGGGTCCGAGGACTTGGACCTGGTCGCCGAGGCTACAGATGCTCGTGAGGCGCTGGATGCGGTGACGGCCCTCTCGCCCCACGTTGTCATCCTCGACCTGGATCTGCCGGCGAACGGTGGGCGCGACACCTTGGTCCGCCTCCGCGAAGCCCAGTACCCCGGGACCGTGCTCGCCCTCTCCGACCGCGCCGATGGAGCCGCCGTCCTGGAGGCGTTGAAACTCGGGGTCCACAGCTATCTCCTTAAGGGAACGGCCCTGCGGACGCTCGCCGATGCCGCCCGCCGAACTGCTTCCGGGGAGCGGCTCCTCGATCCGGAGCTGGAACGGGGCGCCGTGATCGCGTTGGGGCGATTCGCCAGGAAGACCCGCGAGGGCTCCGAGACCGATTCGATGCTCACCAAGCGTGAACGCGAGATCCTGGGCCACATCAGCCAGGGCCTCACGATGCACCAGATCGGGACCCGCCTGGGGATCTCCCCACGCACCGTAGAAACCCACGTGGCCAAGCTGTACCGCAAGCTGGGGGCTACCACTCGGGTGCAAGCGGTCGCGCGGGCAGCCTCCCTGGGTCTCATCGACCTCGGTTGACTTCCTGAGATACCGGCTCATCTACCCGTTCCTAGCTGCCGATATGCACCTCAGATGGGAGTAGCTCCGCCGGCCGGACTACCGTAGAGTGCACGCGATGAGCAAACGCCCTTACCCCACAGCGGATCTCCCAGCTCCCAAGCGGCGGCTGGGCGTGATCGTGGTCGACCCGTTGCCGGTCGTGCGGGCGGGGTTGGGGTTGCTGATCGACGATCGGCCCGACATGGAGATGCTGGCGGAGGCGGGAACGGCCGAAGAGGGCATCGACCTCATCAAACACGTCCGCCGGACCAGGGTGGTCGTGCTGGTCGGATTGGCTCTTTCCGGTGCGTTCGATGCGTTCTGGCTCATCCGAACCCTCCGCGAACGATTCCCCTCTCACGCGATCCTGGGGATGGGTGCGAACGCCGACCCGACCACCATCAGCCGCGCGCTCTTCGTCGGCGCGGACGGTTTCGTTGACAAGAACATCGACCCGATCGAGTTCCTCCAGGCCCTACGGAAGGCCGCCAACCACGAGATGGTGCTGGCCACGCCTTCCGGGGTGCGCGTCGGCCCGATCGCCGAGGGTTTGGAGCGTCGCAGAGACTTCGAGGTCAAGCTGACCGAACGCGAACGTGAGGTCCTTGTGGTCGCCGCGGAGGGCCTGACCGCCCGGGAGATCGCCGTAAGGCTCGGCGTGCGCGAACGAACGGTCACCACGCACCTGGCGAGGATCTACGGCAAGCTCGGCGTCAGCAACCGCATGTCCGCCATCCGCGCCGCCGCGCGCTCGGGCTTGGTCACCGTGGGAACACCCGAGTAGCGCTGCCGTTCAACCCGTCGAGACGAACACTGCGCCGTCGGGTCCCCTGTACACCTGCTTCCAGCCCATGACGTGCCCGATGACCTTCTCCAGGGGCGCATCGTTCGGAAGGGCAACGAGGTCGATACGCCATCGTGCCATCGTCGCCTCCCAGCCCGGTTTGGCGTTGTACATCGCCTCGTAGTCGACCCAGAGCGGCGGCGGGTACAGTTCGATCCGAGAGTCCAGGAAGACCAGTTGCTCCGGCGCCTCTCGTTCGAACCAGGAACCCCACGCCTGGAGGGCGAAAACCCGCGAGCCGGACGGCTGCGCACGGACGGCGGTCACCACGCCGGTGGGAGCATCCAGGAGGAACGTGCCGGGGGCCGAACCACGCCACCATGGCAGGAGGGCCACCGCGACGGCGCCCAGCGCGAGCTTGATCGGCATGCCTTCGCGCCTGCCTCGATCCGCCCGTGTGACCTCGGGAGGCCGCGCGGGGACCCAGCCGGCGAGCACGACCGGAAGGACCAGTCCCCACCACAGCTCGTTCCTGCCGGCTTCGGCCGCCAGGAACCCGAACACCAGTACGCAGACCAGGTCGATGATCCGTACGTGCCTGCGCCGGACCCATGCCAGTACGAGCGTGCCTGCGGCGCTCACCCAGAACGCGACCCCCCAGACGGAGTCGAGCCGCGGTGGTTCCC
>JBDTXD010000009.1:0-15607 GCA_040006375.1 Actinomycetota bacterium | reverse complement strand
GAGTGATTCGGCACCGCGAACGGGTCGCCTGTCGTTCGTGGTCCCTCGCGCACAGTGAACCCGGCAGCGGCCAACGCATGCGTGAACGAGGAATAATCGGTCACCCGTTGCGCCGAAGAACCGGCCACCCCCGTCGGGGAGCGCACTGGCGACGGTTGTGGGTGTTCGGTCCGCGAGCCGGTGCAAGAAGCACCGATCAGGGCCAAAACCAATGCTGTGGGTACTACCTTCATCGTGGTCGAGACGCCCCTAGCGGTCCGTGTAGTTCCCATACCGCTCTCATGCCATCGGAGGCAGCGCCTGTGACAGCTCTCGGGGGTATGGACTCTCCGGCCTCCGCGACACGGAGGCGCGGTCCATCACATCATGAGGGCTCTCCGGGTGGTTTTCGCCGTCCCACGTACCGTGAGGTCCGAGGGCTTCGAGAATGAGGAGGTCAGGGTGAACGAGAACTCCATCCTTCGGGGGCGCAAGGCGCTCGTCACCGGCGCGTCGAGTGGGATCGGCAAGGCCACTGCCGAGCGGCTTGCCGCCGAGGGCGCCATCGTCTGCGTCAACTACTACTCAGATCGTGAGCGCGAAGACGCAGGCCGCGTGGTCGAGGCGATCGAGGCGGCTGGGTCGAAGGGATATGCGGTGCAGGCTGACGTCGGGGTGGAGGACGATGTTCGCAGGATGGTAGAGACGGCCGATCGCGAGATGGACGGGATCGACCTGCTCGTGAACAACGCGGGTGTCGAGAAGAAGGTCTCCCTGTTGTCGATGGATCTCGACGAGTGGAACCGCGTCCTGCGCACCGATCTCACCGGAGCGTTCCTGTGCATCCGCGAGGCGGGATCGTTGATGGCTGAACGCGGGGGTGGGGTCATCGTGAATATCTCCAGCGTTCACGAGTTCATCCCATGGCCTGGATTCGCGCACTACTGCGCGAGCAAAGGTGGTCTGAAGCTCCTCATGGAAACGGCCGCCCGGGAACTCGCAGGGAAAGGGATCCGAGTCGTGAACGTTGCGCCCGGTGCGGTCGCCACCCCGATCAACCACGCGGTGCTGGATGACCCCGCCCAGGTCGACGCCCTGGAGGGGGAGATCCCCCTTGGCCGGCTCGGTCGGCCGGATGAGATCGCGGCAGCGGTTGCATGGGTGGCGAGTGACCAGGCCGACTACATGACCGGAACGACGGTCGTCCTCGATGGTGGCATGTCCCTGTATCCACGCTTCGTCTGAAGATCGAGAGTTCGAATCCCACCCTCCCGCTGTCGAGCTGGGCGAGGTTCCGACGCTAACCCCTTATGAGCTTCGACATCACCGGCTCTGTCCGAACCTTGGAAGCCATGCGGCCTGCGCGTCGAGCATCCGGTCGACCATCTCATGGATCTTCGGGAGCGTTTGGACGGCGCTCGTCAGGGGGTCCAACGCCACTGCTGCGTGGACCAGATCGCGCTCGCCCGTCATCGCCGCCTCCACGGTAAGGCGCTGCACGTTGATCTGGACGTTGTTCAGCGCTGCGCACGCGGCGGGGAGCGAGCCGTATCGCACCGGCCGGACGCCGCTCGCGTCGACTGTGCAGGCAACTTCAACGCACGCATCCGGCGGTAGGTTCTCGATGAGCCCACGGTTGCGGACGTTCGTGTACACGATCCGTTCGGTCCCGGTGACGATGCTGTCCATGATCGGCGCGGCGAACTCGCCCTCGTGGCGGATCCCGCCAGCCCGGGCTTCGGCGATGATCTCCTCTCGCGAATCCTGGGCGTTCGCCGACCTGCAGACGGTCAGGTAATCCCACTCGCGGTCCAGATAGGTCCGCGTCAGCTCGGGTGTCTTGCGGAACCACGCCCAGTACTCGCTCGCGTGGTGGCTGGATTCGGTGTGGAAGAAGCCGGTTAACATCATGATCTCCGTCCGGACCCGTTCGATGCTTTCGTACGGGTCCTCGGAGCGCGGCAGCATCGGCACGGTGCCCTCGACGTGTCGCGCCCGCATCACCTGACGGATCCGGGGGAGGAGATCTTCTTCGCCGCGACGGAAGGTGGTGAACCAGGCCGTGTGGTTCACCCCCGCACAGTCGAAGGTCACCTCGCTGTAGGGGACGCCGAGTTCGAGCGCCAGCAACTCCGATGTCCCCTGGACGCTGTGGCAGAGTCCGACGATGTTCACCCCGAGGAGGTCGGTCGCCCAGCAGTTGACCGACATGGGGTTCGCGTAGTTCATCAGGAGTGCGTCGGGGCAGATCTCCAACATCGCCTGGGCCACAACGCGGAGCGCCTCAACCGTTCGGAGGCCGCGGAACACCCCACCGGGCCCAAGCGTGTCGCCCACCGTCTGATCGATCCCGTACTCGCGGGGGATCTCGATGTCGAGCGCATAGGCGTCGATCCCCCCGACCTGGAAGACGGTGATGACGAAGTCCGCGCCATGGAGCGCGTCGTGCAGGGTCGGCGGCACCTGCACCTGCACGTGCAGCCCCCCAAGGTCGATCAGCCGGCGCGCGGCCTCCGCGGTTCGCTCCGCGGCCGGGACGTCGATGTCGTAGAGCACGATCGTCGAATCCCCCAGTGATCCGAACGCGAGGATGTCCCGGGTCAGCTCCATCGGGAAGACCCATCCGCCGGCGCCGACCACCACGATCCGCGGCTCGTTCATCGGTCCTGCTCTTCTGTTCTCAAGGGCGGATCGCCTCGCCGGTCCGCAGGTCGAAGATGTGTGCGCGTTCGGGTGGAACGGTGACCCGCAGCGATGCGCCGGGCACCGGCTCTCGGTCCGGCGGGAAGACGGCGGTCACAGGGGTCCGCGCGCCGTCGAGTGGGATGGGGATCTCCTCCTCCTGGGCGCCGGAATCGACCAGGGTCCCCTCAGTGGTCCCGTGCACGACGACCTGGTGGCCGAGCGGCTCGACCACCTCGACCGCCAGTTGGAAGGACGAGCCCTCTTCCACCAACTCGAGATCCTCGGGACGGAAGCCCAGGGCGACCTCTCCCGTGGCCCCCGCGGGCGCGGGGATGCGCATCGTGCCGGCCTGGATCTGCCCGTCGGTGACGCTGGCCCGAACCAGGTTCATCGGCGGGCTCCCGATGAAGCCGGCGACGAACAGGTTCGCGGGCGCGCGGTAGACGTCCTGCGGGCGGCCGATCTGCTGGACCTTGCCGTTTGCCATCACCACGATCCGGTCGCCGAGCGTCATGGCTTCGACCTGGTCATGCGTGACGTAGACGGTCGTGACACCCAGGCTCTGGTGGAGTCGCTTGAGTTCTGCGCGCATCTGAACCCGGAGTTTCGCGTCGAGGTTGGAGAGCGGTTCGTCCATGAGGAACGCGACTGGCTCCCGGACGAGCGCCCTTCCCATGGCCACGCGTTGACGCTGGCCACCGGAGAGTTGGGCCGGGCGGCGCTTCATCAGATCGGTGAGCCCGAGCGTCTCCCCCACCTCGCGCACCCGCCGCTCGATCTCGACTTTGGGGGTCTTGCGCTCCTTCAGCCCGAACGCGAGGTTCTTGTAGACGGACATGTGTGGGTACAGCGCGTAGTTCTGGAAGACCATCGCGATGTCGCGGTCGCGCGGGGTCACGTGGTTCACGACGCGGTCGCCGATCCGGATGGTCCCGGAGGTCACCTGCTCCAGCCCGGCGACCATGCGCAGCGCCGTCGTCTTGCCGCACCCGGAGGGTCCGACCAGGATGAGGAACTCGCCGTCGGCGGCCGTGAGCGTGAGGTCTTGGACGGCCGTGACGTCATCGAACTGCTTGGTTACGTGGTCCCACGTGACTTCAGCCACCCGTCATCCCTTCAATCCCGTCGTCGCGATGCCGCGGATGAAGTACCGCTGCGCGAGGAAAAATATGATCAGCACGGGCATCACGGTCATCACGTTCGCCGCCATGAGGAGGTTCGTGCTGGTCTGATGGGCACCCTGGAACGTGGCCAAACCCAGCTGCAGGGTCATGTTCTGGGGACTGTAGATGGTGACGAGCGGCCAGAGGAAGTCGTTCCAGGTCCACAGGAAGGTGATTACCGCGAGCGTCGCCAAGGCGGGGCCGGACAGCGGCAGGACGATCTTCGTAAGCACGCCCAGCCGCGAGGCGCCGTCGATCCGCGCCGCCTCTTCCAATTCGATAGGCAGCGACAGGAAGAACTGCCGCAGCATGAAGATGCCGAACGCGCCGACGAGGTTCGGGACGATGAGCGCGCCGAGCGTGTCGATCATACCGAGCTTCCGAACGATAAGGAACGAAGGGATGATCGTGACCTGGAAGGGGATCATGAGCGTCGCGAGGATGAGGAGGAACACGAACCCCCGTCCGAAGAACTTTATCCGCGCGAACGCGTAGCCGGCCATCGAGCAGAAGATGAGGTTGCCGACGACGGAGGCGAGCGTGACCACGAGCGTGTTGATGAACCACCGATCGAACGGCGTGTCGCGCAGCACGTCGGTGTAGTTCTTGAACTGGGGGGAGGACGGCAGCAGCGTCGGCGGGTAATGCCGCGTCTCGTTGAGCGTCTGGAGCGACGTCACCACCATCCACACCAGCGGTACCAGCATGACCAGCGCGATCGGCAGCAGCACGAGGTGCCAGCCGCTGAACATGAACCGCCTCCGGTGCTCCTCGGGTGCAGGTGGAACCCGAACGGCGACCGCGTCGATGTCGGTCATGCGGATAGGTACACCATCTTCTTGCCCAGGAGGAGCTGGACGATAGTGAGCACCATGATCACGGCGAAGAGCACATACGCGATCGCAGCCGCCTTCCCGGCGATGCCGTAAGAGAAGGCGAGTTTGTAGAGATAGAACACGGGAACATAGGTGTTGGTGCCCGGCCCGCCGTTGGTTGTGAGGAAGACCTCGTCGAAGAGCTGCACGGCGTTGATGGAAGACCACACGACCAGGAACAGTGTTACGGGTCCAAGGAGAGGAAGGGTGACGTTACGGAAGATTCCGGCGGTCCCGGCGCCGTCGATCTGCGCCGCCTCGACCAGTTCGTGCGGGATGCCCTGGAGCGCGGCGAGGTAGACGATCACATCGAACCCGATCCAGCCCCAGACGGTCATCCCGACCATCGAGTAGAGAGCCCCGTTCGCGCTTTCAAAGAACCCGTAGGGACCCAAGCCGATCCTGCCCAGCAGCCAGTTCGCGATCCCGAATTGCGAGTTGAATACCCACAAGAAGATGATCGCCGTGGCGATGGTCGAGACGACCACGGGAACGAAGACGGCCGTCCGGTACCACTTCACGCCTCTGATCTTCCGGTTGAGCGCAACCGCCGTGAGGAGACCACCGGCAACTGACAGCGGCACGAACAGGGCCGAGTAGATCAGGGCGTGGATCATCGACTGCGTGAAGTACAGGTCCTTCGGCAGCGATCGGTAGTTCGCGAGGCCGACCCATTTCGGAGGGTTGAGGAGGTTCGTCGACTGGAACGACAGGATCGCCGACCAGACGATGGGGATCAGCCCGAAGACGAGGATCAGCAGGACGGCCGGCGACGCGAACGCCCAGCCCACGAAGTGGTCTGAACGGATCGCGCGCCGGACGTCCACGCTGTCCCCTCCTTCCTAGCCTGCGTCCGTCACGGAGCCGAGAGCACGGCATCGGATTGCTGCGCCGCTTGATCCAGGGCCGCCTGCGGCGTGGCCTTGCCCGTGAGGACACTCACCAAGGCCTGGCCTATGAACCCCGAGATCTGCGGGTACCCGGTCACCTGCGGCCTCGCGATGGTCACGTTCTTCAGGTTGTCGACGAACGTGCCGGTGCCCGGGAAGTTCTTGTCGAACTGGTTGAACCCCGTCAGTTTCTCGACCGACGCCTGGGTGGGCAGGTGCCCGGTCGCGAGCGAGTCGGCCAAGACCTCATCTGGCGAGACCATGAACTTCAGGAAGTCCCAGGACGCGTCGACCCTCGCGGTGCCGTTGTCGAAGATCACCCAGTTGTCCGGACCGGCGATGGTGACGTGCGTGCCGCCCGCGTCGAACGACGGCATCTGCACCACGCCGTAGTTGGCGTCCGGGAAGCTCGACAGGTCCCATGGTCCCGTCACGATCATCCCGATGTTCCCGGAGTTGAACAGGTTCTCCGACGTACCCGCGTCGGGGTGATAGTCGAGGTAGAGCGACCCGTCCTGCTGCAGGGACTGGAGCATCGTGGCCGCGCGAACCCCTGCGGCGGAGTTGAAGATGGCCTGCGTGTTGTCCGGCGAAAGGATGTTGCCGCCGGCCTCCCACAGCATGGCCTCGTACTCCCACACCATCGTCTCGCTCGCATCGGCCGGGAAGACCGCGCCGAACACCTTGTTCTGCGGGTCGGTGACCGCCTTCGCTGCGGCACGGAAGTCGTCCCACGTCCAGTCCGACGTCGGCACCGGTACCCCCGCCTGGGCGAACAGATCCTTGTTGTAGACGACCGCGAGGTTGTCGACCAGCGCGGGGATGCCGTAGACCTTGCCGCCGACGGTCGCGACCGCGCGCTCGCCCGGGAAGAAGTCGTTCCAGTTGAAGCCGGGGTCCTGCACCTTCTGGGTGAGGTCCACCAGTTTCGGCGCCTGTGCGAGCTGCGGCATGTTCGTGCCGTACTGGTAGGAGATGTCGGGCTGCTTCCCACCCTGGAGCGCGACCGTCGCCTTCTGGAGCGCGTTATCGCTGTTCACATATTGCAAGGTGATCGTGACGTTCGGGTTCGCCGCCTCGTACTTCTTCACGACGTCCTGGATCGAGAGGTACTCTTGTGACTGGTTCACGGGTGGCGGAGGCGTGTAGCCCACCCACATCGTGAGCTCGATCTTCCCGCCGCTCGTATCCGCGCTGCTACTACTACTGCTCCCGCCGCTCGTGCACGCGCCCACGATCATCGCGATCACGAGCGGAAGCGCCATCAGCCGCTTCTTCATCCGCGTCCCCCTCCACTCAGCCTCACGGTGTTCGTGAGCGCCCCGATATGCTCGATCTCAACCGTCATACGTTCCCCGTCGCGGAGCCAGCTCTGCGGCTCCTTGGCCATCCCGACCCCAGGAGGCGTACCCGTGATGATCACGTCGCCCGGCTCAAGCGTGATCGTTCGAGTGATGAACGCGATCAGATCCGCCACGGGGAAGATCATCTGATCTGTGCTCGAATCCTGCACCACCTCGCCGTCGATCGCGCACCGGATGTCCAGATGCTGCGGATCGCCGATCTCCTCGGGCGTCACCAGCCACGGGCCCAAGGGAAGGAAGGTATCGATGGCCTTGCCGAGTAACCACTGCGACGAACGGAACTGCAGGTCTCGTCCCGAGACGTCGTTCGCGCAGGTATACCCGGCGACATACGCCAGGGCACCCGAGGCAGGCACGGCCCTCGCGCGCCGACCGATCACGACGGCCAACTCTGCCTCGAAGTCGGGTTGTTCCACGACGAGGGGAACCACGACGTCTGCATCCGGGCCGATGATGCTGTTGCAGAACTTCGCGAACAAGACCGGCTCCTCTGGGATGGCCTGACCGGTTTCCGCTGCGTGGTCGCGGTAGTTCAGTCCCACGCAGATCACTTTTCCCGGCGTTTGGACCGGGGCCAGCAGTTGCACGCTCGCTAGCGGCACGGCTTGCCCGTCGGACGATACCCCCGTCTCCATGAATCGCACGATGTCCTGGCCCATCGGGATGAAGGCATCGTCCTGGATCCGCCCGAACCCCACCGGCGTGTTGGCGATCTTCACGGCGTCAGCACCACCTTGTTGTACCGATCCTCGTCCACGAGCGACTCGAAGGCGCGCTGCCCGTCGGCGAGGGGGATCGTGGTGATCCAGGGTGCAACGTCGATGGTTCCTGCAGCCAGAAGCGCGAGCGAGCGCTCGAAGTCCGCCGGGACGCAGGCATACGCGCCAACGAGGGTGACCCCTTTCGATACAAGCACGTGGTAGTCCAGCGGTCCCTGCGGTGTCCCGAGACCGATCGCCTCGACATGCCCCCCGTATCGGACCGCTTCGAGAGCGAGCGCCCATGTGGACGGAAGACCCACCGCATCGATCACCACGTCCACCCCTTCCCCGCTCGTCCGTTCGGCGACCGCGTTTGCCGCCTCCTCGGCTTCAACCGGCTCCCCACCCAGCCCCGTTACCAGTGCGAGGCGACCTGGCAGCCGGTCCGAAACCATCACCCTAGATGCCCCGGCTAGGACGGCTGCGAGCGCTGCGAAGAGGCCGATGGCGCCCGCGCCGATCACCAGCACGCTGTCCCCGGCGGACACGGACCTGCTCGCGGTGTGGATCCCATTCGCAAGGGGTTCCGCGAGGGAGGCCTCGGCGTCCTCGAGACCGTCCGGGATCGGAAGCAGCTGGCCGGCCGGGAGCACGAATGCCTCCGCGAACGCCCCGGGGAAGTGCATCCCCATGAGCTGTCGGTCGGGGCACAGGTTCGGCCGACCTTCGCGGCACCTGGCGCATGATCCGCACGGAACTACCGGCATCGCAACTACCCGCGTCCCGACAAGCGAGGGATCCGCGTTGGCGCCGACCGCCTCCACGACGCCTGCCGCCTCGTGCCCCATGACCAGGGGAGGGATCCTCCGTGGGCTCGCCTCGCGGAACCCGTGGAGGTCTGAACCACAGATCGCCGACGCGCGCACGCGAACCAAGGCGTCCTCGGCGCCGATCTGCGCCTCTGCAACGTCTTGGAGTTCCATCCTGCGGGGACCGAGGTAGACGAGCGCCTTCACGCTGCACCCTTCCCAACGAAGAAGGGCACATCGCGCGGCGGAACGAGCACACTGACGCCGAGGTTTCCGGCCTCGGTCGCCTCCACCACCACCGCTGAGGACCCCAGGTTCCCGACGAACAGATCGTGATGCATCGGAACGAGGGTTGCG
This sequence comes from Actinomycetota bacterium, assembly GCA_040006375.1. Taxonomy (GTDB): domain Bacteria; phylum Actinomycetota; class UBA4738; order UBA4738; family HRBIN12; genus JANXVR01. The sequence continues at coordinate 6,784 of JBDTXD010000009.1, read as the reverse complement.
ACGCCGATCTCGGCCGCGAGGCGGGCCGCCTCGTGCTCGTTCAGGTTGCCGACGATGCCTCGAGCCTCGCGTTCGGCGTGGCGGCCGTTGACGGGCAGGAGCGCAACGTCGGGGTCAAGCGAGGCCACGGTTGCCTCCATGCCGTCGTACAGGATCGTGTCACCGGCGTGGTACACGCGTACGCCGCCCAACTCCAGGAGGTAACCGACGAACCGGATCAGTCCGCCGGATAGCTCTTCGCCGAAGCCGTACGCGTCATCCATGGTTACGCCATGGCGAGCCGGCACCGCTCGGATCGTCACGCCCGCGACCTCGTGGACTTCTCCGGGCTGGACACCGACCACATGGTCCGACGGGATGCCTGTCTCTGTCACCATGTCCACGATCGGTGAGGGCACCACGAACACCGCCCCCGGCGAGGCGGCAGCGATGGCCGGCGCGCTTGCCGCGTCGAAATGGTCGATGTGCTCATGCGTGCAGCACACCAGATCGACGCCCGTCGCCAACTCGGGCGGGAGCGAGGTTTCATATCGCCGACCTTCCCATGGCGAAAGGAAGGGATCCACCAACACCGTGAGGCTGCCGTCCGACATCCCGAAGCCCGCCTGTCCGAACCAGGTGAGGGCAAGCTGTTCACGCTGCGCCCCGGCGCTGCGAAGCCGGTCAAGTGGCGCGGACACTCACATCACCGCCATCTGTCCACCGTCGATCACCAATGCGGTGCCATGGATGAATGCGGCATCGTCTGACGCCAGGAACGCGTACGCCCCGGCCACATCCTCCGGGGTCCCGCGCCGCCCGAGCGGGATATTCGTCCGCTCGTACGCTCGGAAGGACTCCTCATCGGCCAGGACGCGGTTGAGGGGCGTATCGATGAACCCGGGGCACAGGCAGTTCACGCGTATCCCACGGCCTGCGAGTTCGACGGCCATCGTTCGGGTGAGCTGCAGAACCCCTCCCTTGGAGGCGTTGTAGGCGCTGAAGCCCGCCTCACCGCCCAGTGCATTGGTCGACGCCATGTTCACGATGACCCCTGGGCGGCCGGACGCGGTCATCGCACGGGCGACGGCGCGCGCGACCAAGAACATGCCACGCAGATTCACGGCGATCGTTCGGTCCCACGCATCGGTCGCGGTGTCGAGGAAGTCTGCGGTCGACCCGACCCCCGCGTTGTTGATCAGAACGTCGATCGAGCCCAGGTGTTTCTGGGCCTCGGCCACCATGCGTGCAACATCGGCTTCGACGCTGACATCCGCGGGGCTTCCGGCGGCTCCGTCCAAGCTGCCCAGCGCGGCGGCGAGCTCGGAGTCCTCGTTCCCGGTCACGAAGACGCGGGATCCTTCTTCGAGGAATCGCCTGGCGGTCGAGAGCCCGATCCCGCTGGTTCCGCCGGTGATCAACGTGCCCTTGTTCTCCAATCCCCGCATCATTGCGACCGCCCCCTCGCCGCGATCGGGATGGGTCGCTCGAGCTCCCGGTGGCGCACCCCGAAGGCTCCGTCGAAGAGATTCACGGCGCTGCACACGTGCACGGGGATCACTTCGAGGCGTTCCCCGATCGAGAGCGTCCCGCCGTTCTCCGTCAGGTGGCCGACGCCGTGCTCCTCGGTCGTGAAGTCGATCACCAGGTCGGGCCGGCCCACCACGACGCCGCGACCCGGGTACGGCGGCCCGCTCCCGCCATCGGAGGAGAACGACTTCGAACCGGCATCGATGAGGAAGCGCTCGGCGGTCGGCCGAGCAACCACCGTGGAAAGGATGCGCGCGCCACAGGCATCCAGTGATGCCGCGCCAAGGCGCAGTTGCTGTACGTCATTGAAGACGTAGGTCCCGGGCCGGATCTCGGTAACCCCCTCCACCCGTGCCCCGGCCCGCACGGTCGGCGTTGACCCTATGCTCACCTCGCGCAGTTCCAGCCCTGCATCGCGACACAGCTCCGCCGTGCGGATGAGGTCGAGAGCTTCCGATTCGGCGATGCGCCGCAGCTCGGCCGGCGCCGCTGCCTCGTAGGCGTGGCCGGCGTGGGTAAGTAGCCCCATCACCTCGACCCCAGGCACATGCGCGATCGCTTGGGCGAGGGCAGCGGAGCGTTCGCCCGGCGGCAGGCCCATCCGATGGTGGCCGGTGTCGACCTCAACCAACACAGGGATGGGGCGGCCGACGTCGGTGCCGACGGCGCCGATCCCCTCCGCAACCTCGACGGCATCCAGGCTCACGCTGATGGCGGCACGTTCCATCAGAGCGCGCAGTCGTCTGAGCTTGGCCCGGCCGACCAGTGGGTACGCGATGAGGACGTCGTCGAACCCGGCGTCGACCATCACCTCGGCTTCACCAAGCTTCGCGACGGTGATCCCGTGAGCTCCGGCGGCCACCTGCATCCGGGCGATGAAGGGGGACTTGTGCGTCTTCGTGTGCGGCCGCAAACGCACCCCGTTCGATCGCGCCACCTCGGCCATATCCGCGATATTGCGCTCCACGATGTCGAGGTCGAACACCAATGCCGGCGTATCGAGATCATCGTAGGGCGTCATCGAGTGGGGAGATAGAGGACGGCGTCGATCTCGACGAGGATGTTGCGGAGCTCGGCGCCGGTTGTGGTGCGAGCTGGGCGCGGCATCGAGGAGAACACCTTCTCGTACGTCGAGTTGAAGCGCGAGAACAGATCCAACGACGACAAGAACACCGAGACCTTCACCGCGTCGGCCAGGGAACCGCCTGCGGCCTCCGCGATCGCTGCGAGGTTGCGCAGCGTCTGCTCCGTCTGCCCCTCGACCGTCTCGCCGACAACTTCGAGCGTGTCGGGATCGAGCGGCCCCTGCCCTGAGACGAACACGAAGTCGCCGGCGCGGATCGCCTGTGAGTACGCGCCGCTCACCCGGAGCGCACCTCCGGTCCGGATCTCGACTCCCGCAGCCATCATCCCCCCGCGTCTATTCCGCTGTGCGGAACACTGTTTCCCAGCGACGCCGCATGTTCATGCATCGGCGCCGACCCTGTCAACCGCTGTTCCGACGGACGCCGACGCCCGTCGGAGGATCTGCGCCACGTCTTTGAGCCGCGAAGCCGGCAGGCGTTCCTTCGGGGCCGATATCGATATCGCCGCCACCGGCGTGGGGCCGCCGAAGAAGACCGGAACCGCCAGGCAGCGGATGCCGATCTCGCTCTCCTCCATGTCTCGTGCGAACCCGGCGGAGCGCACTTGTCGGATCTCCCGGTCGAGCGCGCCTTCCTCGACGATCGTGCGCGGTGTTCGCGGGTTCAGCGGTGCACTCCTGGCGATCCACTCGGCGAGGGCTTCCTTCGTCGGATACGTCCATGCGAGCAGCGCTTTGCCAACTGCCGTTGCATGCGCAGGGTTGCGACCACCGATCTTCGAGGTCAAGGCGATAGGGCCGGAAGGCTCGAGTTTGTCGACGTACACAACGTCGGACCCATCCAGAACGCCAAGGTGGATCGTCTCGTTCACCTCCGACCGCAGGGAATCCAGGGCGGGTCGCACGAGCACGCGAACGTCCATCCGATCGTGGAAGTCGAACGCGATGCGTAGCAGGTCGGGCCCTAGGAGGTACCGTCCGTCCGCATGTTGAGCCGCGAAACCACGCCGCCGAAGTGCCGCCAGCGTGCGATGGAGAGAACTCTTCGGGATGCCGGCCGCCGCCGCGACCTCGCTCAGGGTCATGCCCGAGCCGCGCGCCGATAACGCATCCAGCACTCGTAGTGCGCGGTCAACGCCCTCCATCCCCTTCGTCCGGTCGCTCACGGCCGGATGGTATGCCATTCCGCCCTGCAGAACCGTCGACCACCGGGACCGCAACGACCGCCGCCGCGCCGATCCGGTCATCCCCAACAGCATGAACGAACGTGAGCGATAGTGGAACCGTCCGCCCACGGACGGGCTCTCAGGATGCACCATCTTGACAGATCCTACCGCATCTCCCTAGCATGCCCTGGCCGGCCCGGGGAGGTGAAACGTGACGGTCGGCGGGTGTCGCGAGGGTCGTTCGCCCCGGCTCATCCCTTGACGCCGAACAGGCCGTGGGTCGAGGCGCCCAGTCGCCGGACCAACGTCGATCACGTACAACTTTGATCACGTAAAGGAGACATCGCAGATGCGGGCACCACGAGCTGTGACTAGAGCCACGACGTTTTTCCTTCTCCTGACGATGTTCTCGGCCGCTCCCTTCGCGGTGACGCATGCATCCGCGGCTCCGGTCGCATGCAAAACGACGAAGGGTGCGTGTTGGAAACCTGCAACGACCAGCCTTCCATGGCAGTATCAACTCCAGTCGACGCTGAAGGCCGGCTGCCTCTACCCGACCACCAACTACATCAACACCGGCATCAAGACGACCGCCTGGAATGGTGCGATCAACGTCGTCCCGAAGGTATTCGACATAGACATCTACCAAGACCCGGGATGTAGCGGTGGAGTCGCCAATATCAGGAACAAGAACGCGGTAGCCGCCATCCATGCGAACGGCGCTCACGCGATGGGGTACATCAACGCCGGCTCCATCGAGAACTTCCGCACCGACTATCCCCAGTACGTAAGCTTCGATAGCAGCTGCAACGGGTGTCTGATCGGCTCCACGTACTTCGGGTATCGGAACGAGCACTGGCTGAGCATCAGCGACGACGGATCCGTCACAGGTATCAACCCGAACACCGGGGTCAGGGAGACGCCAGCGCGGTTCATCCGGAACGAGCTCACCCTGCGTATGGCCGATGCCAGGGCCGATGCTTTCGACGCGATCGAGTTCGACAACGTCGAGAGCTATACGAACAAGAACGGGTTCCACACGACCGCGGCACAGCAACTCGCGTTCAACGAATCGATCGCCAACCGCGCGCACTCGCTCGGCTTCACGGTGGCGCTGAAGAACGATCTCGGGCAGGCAACCGATCTCCAGCCCTACTTCGACTTCGCCGTCAGCGAGCAGTGCTTCCAGTACTCGGAGTGCGGTACCCCGGCTCCGGGCCTGCGGGCGTGGCCGAGCACCTACGGCAAGGCGGTCTTCAACGTGGAGTACGCCGGGAAGCTCAGGAACTTCTGTCCGTTGGCGAACAGACCCTCATACAACTTCAACTCCATCCAGAAGGACGCGAACCTCTACGACACGCCCTGGACGCCCTGTAGGGGCTAGGGACCATGACGCTCCCTCGGGATCCGCTGGCCCGAGTGGGTCGGGAGGGGACGTAGAGATTGGCGATCGACGACGCAGACACGTGTGATCTCGATGCCCCTCGGCGCGGCGGAAAAGCAGGTCAGTTCGCCCGCTGCAGGAAACCGAGCGTGCGCTGTGTGAGCAGCACGGCTGCCTGCTTGTCGTAGTCGTTCAGGCTTGGGTCGGCGAACAGGTGGGCCGAGCCTGGATAGAGGAACAACTCGGCGTCTTGGGCCTCTTCGACCAAAGCCTTGGCCGCCGGTAGATCCTCCTCGCCCCACGGGTCGTACTCCATCATGTGGATCTGGGCCGCTAGGCCTGTCGGCCACCCTTCCCCGAACTCCGACGGCGGCAGGCATGCGGAATAGAAGAGCGCGCCTTTCGCTCCCGGTCGTGTTTGGGCCAGCGACTGCGCGGGCAGCACGCCGAGTGAGAAGCCCGCATAGACGATGTCGGTCGCTAGATCTGCGGCGGCATCTGCGCCGCGAGCGATGATCACCTCGAACCCGATCTTCTGCGCGTACGCGACCCCTTCATCCAGATCTCCGAAGGTCTGTCCATCGAACACATCCGGGGCATGAACCGTGTGGCCGGCATTCCGGAGTTCGTCGGCGAACGCAAGGAACCCGGGGGTCTGTCCTTGCGCATGATGAAAGAGCAGAACCGTCGCCATCGCTCGTACTCTAGCCAGTGTCGGACGGCGCGCGCCGAGCCAGTATGGCGAGTGTGAAGACGGCGGCCACGACCGCCCCGACCGCCACCTCGAACGCCCAGACGGACGGCGCCGTATAGGGGATCTGCCCCGTCGCCCAGCGAGCTATCGGTTCCAGGCACAGCACGCCGGCAACCGCAGGCACGCTCACCCACCAGCGCCGGACCCGCCACTGCTGGCCGAGCAGTCCGAAGAGCGGGGCCATGGTGACCCCTCCAAGGATGTACGCAGGGTTGTAGCCCGTCGTCGCGATCGCGACCACGCCCGAGGTGAACCGGCCGAACGTCCACTCCGGGACTTCCATCGGGCTGTAGGTCATAGCGAAGTACCCGATCAGCGCTGCCGCCGTGGCGACCACGCCCACGAGCATCGCCCTTCGCGCTCGAGGCTGTGTGGTCCCGGCGACGAACGCGATGATGAGCCACGGGGCTGAGACTTGGGCCACCGTCGAGGTCCACGGTCCGAGCCAGGACATGCTCCCGAGATATTGGTCGCCCGCGCCAAACGCGAGCCCCAGCAGACCTGCAAGGAGGTACGCCACCCAACGATGATAGCCCGGTGACCGCAACTCGATCGTCCCTAGTGTTAGTGGTTACCGAAGGCTGGATACCGTGCCCGCGATGTCCGCGCGGCCGATGTCCGTCGTTCGCCCGTTCACAACAATCAGGTGTTGCCGGGTCCACGGGCTCTCCGGCACTTGTGCGTGGGTGAGGTCGTATGAGGTGCCAACTGCCACGACCCGTCCTCCGGCAACAGGAACGAGACGTTCTTCGCGTGATCGTCGCAGTTGGCCGCCGCCACGTTGAACACCATCCGGCGGAACGCCTCGGCCCGCCCGTCGGGTCCCAAGCCCAGCTGTTCGATCAGGAGGAACAGCTGGGCGTAGTCGTGTGTGCCGATCAAACGGA